>CAXMPS010000470.1:0-1352 GCA_964194995.1 uncultured Gammaproteobacteria bacterium
CGGATGAGCTGGATGAAGGAGCTCGCCGATTGTTACCTGCGGATGCGGGCGCAATATCCCGTTGACAAGCTCATGCTGGTGTCCGATATCGACGGCACCATCATCGACATGCGGCATCCGATGCTGGCCGCGCTCCAGTCCTACGACAAGGCCCATGGAACGGAGTACTTCACGCGGGTCGGGCTCGGCGATGTGACCGTGCACGAGAATCATGTTGAGGAGCTTCTGGAACGGGTGGCGGTCCCGGACTCGGAGCGCTCCGCAGTGGTCGATTGGTACCACGATCACTACTGGGAGGAAGACACGATCCTCGACGCGCACCGGCCCTTTCAGGGAGTTTTCCCGATGATCCGATGGTTCGAACTTCAGCCAAACACGTCGGTGGGCCTGCTCACGGGAAGGCCGGAGCGGCTGCGAGAAGTCACGTTGCAATCCTTGAACAAGCTGGGTGATCCATACGGCGTGAACTTCACCGATGAGCTCCTCTTCATGAATCGCGGTGAGTGGGGCGAGGAGGTCGAAACCAGCAAGATCGCAGGGCTGCAACACTTTCTGGCCGAGGGATATCACGTGTTCGCCGTCATCGATAACGAGCCTCTCATGCTCAAGGCGCTTGCACCCGTCGCCAACGAGACCGGGGTGCTGCTCCTGCACGCGAATACGATCTTCGAATCCCAGCGTCGCTCCATCCCGAAAGGCACGGTCCGGGGCAAGGACTATCGCCTGGCGGAACTGGTGCCAGGGGAGGATGCGCTGCCGCCGCGGGTGCAACTCGTCTGGCACGGGATCAACGACAAAGAGAATCTCCGTCAGTTCATTGCCTCCGACGTGTTCTGGGCCGAAGTCGACGTTCGTCAGAACTCCGCAGGCGAGTTCATCCTGCGCCACGATTCGTTTGAGACCAGGCCGGCTCTCCCCGACGAGGAATGGCTGACTCTGGACGAGATGGTGCAAGCAGTCGCCAAGCACGACCGGGGAATCAAACTCGACCTCAAGGGAGGTCCCGATGTGCTCGACCGCGTGTTGCAGGTCTTCGCCGATGCAGGGTTCACCGAGGATCGGCTCTGGTTCAACGGGGATATCGACTTGACCGGCGAGGACGGATTCCGGCGCATCAGGGCCGAGCATCCCGATGCCATCGTGCAGGCCGCGATCGGCTGGCTGTCTCCCTTGATCATCGGCGCGCCGGAGGAGGCGCATAAGATCCTGGAGATTTTGACCTCCTGGGGCATCAGCCGATTCTCGATCAAGTGGGATGAAGACCCGGTACGCGAGTTGACCGACCAATTGGCGGGCTGGGGTTACGAGGTCAACATCTACAAGGTGCCCGACCTCGAGGCATTCCTCGAGGC
>CAXMPS010000471.1:0-3484 GCA_964194995.1 uncultured Gammaproteobacteria bacterium
CGACGAAGGGTCGGGCGTGACCAGGGCCTTGCCTTCGAACGCTGCCGACATCGGGCCGAGTTTCACGGAAAGCTTCCCGTCGTAGGACCCGTCCTCGGATTGACCCATCAACTCGGCGCCCGGGAGACATTGGGCAACGGACGGAACGTCCTGGAACAATTTCCATACGACATCGGGTGTGCGCTCAACAACGAATTCCTGCGTGATCTTCATGGTCCTCCCATCGGGCCTGCTGAGGAAAGCGGTTGAAGGCTAGTGAATCCCTGACCTTCTCCACCCATCAGTGCTCGGTATCGCCCGCCAGAAGATCGAGGGCATGAGGTATGAGGTCGATCACGGCCTGCAAGTTCTCCATCGCACCCTTGGTTGAGCCGGGGACATTGATGACGAGTGTGTCGCCCACGGACCCCGCCGTAGCCCGAGAAAGAGCCGCCATCGGTGTCGACTCGATTCCCTTACTCATCATCATGTGTACGAGTCCGGGTGCCTCGCGCTCGATTACACGAGATGTAGCTTCGGGTGTGACGTCTCGAGGCCCGAACCCTGTGCCTCCGGTGGTGACGATCAGCTCATTTCCGTCGAGGGCTTGTCTGATGGCGTTTTCGATCTCGTCCTCTTCGTCGGCCACGACCGAGCGAGTGACAGCGAAACCGGAAGCGGCCAACAACTCTCCGAGCGCAACTCCAGACTTGTCTTCGCGTTTCCCGGCGTTCACGCCGTCGCTAACGGTGAGGACAAAGGCGCGAACGGTCACGCCCCCCACTGCAATGGGCTGACCGAGACTCCACCTTGAAGAACGAGCAGTTCGAACAGGAGGATCACCACGAGAGTTCCGAGGAGCCCCCACGGCCACGGAGTTAGACGCATTTCCTCAGGGCCTTGCACAGTCTTGATCCCGGGCATTGCGGCCAGGGTGATCAAGAAGATCACTGCTGTGAGGGGTAGCGTCGAGATGACCCCACTGTTCACGTCACTTACGAAGAACGGAATCGCCAGGAACGCTGCGGCGACTGCCGGAATCAGGACTACCCAGAGCCCAAATGTGAAACGCTTGCGTCCTGTCGAGATGAGTCGACGGTGGGGCGCAAAGATCAGGAACGCAGAAGCAGCAGACAACGCGAGGAGCAACAAGCCGACACCACCACCGACGGCAATGACCTTGTCCAGGCCGGCAGGAGCGTCGAGCGTTTCGTAGGCGAGCGCGAGACGACTGTCCGCATCAAAGGGCATGATCACCGCCTGGGCAAAGGCCTGACGAAGGACCTGGAGGATGGTCCATAGGAGTGCGAGCCGAGCGACGCCATAGCCTCGCGCCGTCGGAAACGAGAACAGCATGGCAAACCCGATGATGAGACAAAGCAGGAAGCCACCGGCCCACGCGAGATCCGTTGCCCCGGTGAACTCAACCCGGTTGTTGTAGAGAATCGCTTCACCACCGAGAATCTCGGCCAGGATTCCAACACCGAGGTCATCGAGGAATTGGGCAACGACGATACCGAGGGTCGATCCGAGAGCAGAGGCCAGTAGGAGAGGAGGGCCAATTCGTCTGATCGTCTCTGCGGGCGACGCCTCGGACGATGACACTTCGCTTGACACGGATGGTGATGCTAGATGACACAACCCTCAGATAACAGTGTCTAGCTCTGGTTAGGGTGCCCCACTCATGAATGACGAACCGGCTGGTGTCTATCTCCCCACAGCCGAAGACAACGTCTACGAATCGACCCAGGCCGCCAACGCAGGCTGGTACGAGGAGGGCCAGCACGCCGGTGCGCTTGCCGCACTTGTCGTCGGACATATCGACGCCGTTCCGTCATTGATCGACATGAACATTGCCAGGATGACCCTCGAGGTGTTCAGGGTGGTCCCGCTCGTCCCTCTCCGAATCGACACATCGGTGGTCAGGGAGGGTAAGAAGATCCAGGTTCTCGAGGCCAGAGTGACTGATCCTGAAGGCCTCGAATTGGTGCGTGCTCACATTCAGAGATTGAGATCGAAGGACGTCGCACTGCCCGAGGGAGTCGTCGAGGCCCGACCGGTCTTTCCGGGTCCCGACCTCCTGGAGCCTCCGACCGGCGAGGCGTGGGGTCATGGCCCGGAGTCGAAAGTGATGTTTCACAGAAGCGCAATCGAGGCTCGGGAGATCGAAGGTGGTTTCAGTTCGGCCGGCCCTGGTTCGCTCTGGATGCGAGTCATCAGGCCGATCATCGCCGGCCGGGAGATAACGCCGATACAGAGGCTGGTGGTCGTCGCCGACTTCTGCAACGGCGTCTCACGACTGAGCCTCGAGCCGAACTTGCTCTTCATGAACCCGGATCTGACCGTCAACGTGACCGGTACACCTTCCGGCGAGTGGGTGGCTCTGAGTGCAGAGTCCTGGTACGCAAAGGACGGCCGCGGCGTCGCAAGCGGAACCCTGTGGGATGAAAACCGCTTCCTGGGCCGATCCACCCAAACACTTTTTCTGGATCGAGCCATCTAAAACTACGATGAATTGTCCAGATCCCGACAGAGTGCGGAGGATCAGGGAATCTCCGGGACGGCCCGCCTCGTTCGACATGAGCACATGAACATGAAGTTCGGTGCAGGTCTCGCAGTTGGCGCGCTGGTCCTCACGGCATGCGCCGGGGTGGTTGTTGAAGCCGAAACCCCGACGACCGATCTGGCGACCACGGCATCGTCAACGCCGGCATCGCCAACGACAGAAGCTGACACACCGCAGTCCGGTCCCCGGGGGCTCCTGCCGCCACAGGTACTCCCGTCTCATCTCAACAGCATGTCGATCGTTTGGGCGACGGATTGGTCGAAGGCCACTGTGGACCTCAATGAGATCCTGGTTGGGATACCGGCGAGCGACCCGCGCGACATGATCCCCCCGATCGACGACCCCGCCTTCGACCCAGTGAGCCAAACCGACTGGCTGACAGACCAGGATCCCGGCCTCGCACTCGAGATCGACGGGCTGGCGAGGTTCTATCCGCTTGCTGTGCTCACCAGGCACGAGATCGTCAACGATGAATTCGGAGAGGTGCCGGTGGCAGTCACCTACTGCCCGCTGTGCAACACCGGGGTTGTGTTCGACAGGAGATTCGACGGGCAGGTGCTGCGCCTCGGCGTTTCAGGCTTGCTCAGGAACTCCGACCTCGTGATGTGGGACGACGTGACTCAGAGTCTGTGGCAACAGATCACCGGGGAATCCATCGTTGGCGAGTACGCCGGGCAGAGTCTTACGCCGATCGGCGCTGGCATCGTGCGGTGGGCAGACTTCGCCGCGACATATCCCGATGGAGAGGCGATGACCGATGACCAGGGATTCGGGCGCAGTTATGGCATCAATCCTTATGCCTTCTATTCCTCGCGGAAGACGCCATTCGGATTCTTTCAGGGAGAGATCGATGATCGCTTTCCTGCGCTGGAGCGCGTGGTCGGAGTCACCATTGGGGAAACGTCAAGGGCCTATCCCTTCTCGACGCTCTCCGAGGAA
>CAXMPS010000472.1:0-1288 GCA_964194995.1 uncultured Gammaproteobacteria bacterium
ACAGATTCTATGTATCTGTCTGCGCGCGTACCAAATCGGCCAGAAGATGACCCGGCCAAGATCGGCACGATAACACAATCCCCGTTTAGACGCCCTGGGTTCCCAGCCGGGTTCCCGCCAATCCACGCCGTTTCCAGGACGTTCTGGACCCATTCTGGGCGGACTCCTTCTGAAGGGCGGAAAGAAGATCCGCCCAGAAAGCGGTGGTATTCGTTCTGGGCGGATTTCTTCTGAAGACCAGAAAGAAAATCGACCCAGAAAGGGCTTGGGGGACAAGGGGATGGTATTGGTGGGAGATATCAGGCAGGGTGAATGACCGGAGGGAAGATGAGCCGAATAAGCCAAGATCTTCGCAATCAAGCCGCGCAGGCCCATGGGCTGGTCGACCGAGGGACGGCAGGCACCTTCGGTGCCGACGACAACGTAATTCACGCCCAGACCACTGCCAACCAGTGGGATACGGTCCACGCGGGCGTGTACCGATTGAACGTGACACCCATCACATGGAGAGAGAGGGTGTACGCCGCGGTCCTCGCTGCCGGACCTGGATCTGCGGTTTCTCATCGGGCCGCGATGCTCTTATGGGGGCTCGATGGGGTCTCATCGGCCCCGGTCGAGGTAACCGTGCCACACAGCCACGGTCCCGTGCCGGACCATGTCATCGTGCATCGATCGAGACGGCCAATCCCGATCATTGATGTCGACCGGATCCCCTGCACCACCGTCGAGAGGACGCTTCTCGATCTGTCAGCCTCGCTCCCGCCGCGCCTATTGGAGAAGGCGACGCTCAGCGCCCTCTACAACAAGCTCACGAATTACGATCGTCTTTGGGATGGCCTAGCGCGTTTTGGCGGCCGCGGAGTCGGAGGAACGCGACGGTTCAGAGCGATTCTTAGGGGTATCGACCCCGAATCGGTGCCCCGGAGCAATGCTGAAATAGACATGGCACATATCGTCGACTCAGCCGACGTCCCCCGTCCTGTTCTCCAGTTCGAAGTTCGTCTCCGGAGTGGTACGACGGCGTTCATTGACTTCGCTTGGCCGGACCGCCGCAAGTTCGTAGAGGTCGACAGCATGCTGGCCCACTCGACTCCGGATCAGCTAGACCGAGATCTCGAGAGACAGAACATGATCTTGGAGCTCGGATATGAGCTGAGACGGTTCACGGCAAGACAGATCCGAGACCGGCCCAGCGAGGTCAAAGCGGAGCTCCAGCGCTTCATCAACTCCTAGCGAACCCGCCGCTCGCCACGGAACAGTTCCAACCAACCCTGGCTCTCATTCTGGG
>CAXMPS010000473.1:0-1131 GCA_964194995.1 uncultured Gammaproteobacteria bacterium
GGACTCCCTTCCAAGGCGAATCATCGCCCATTGTCAAGGTGTCCGGCTCACGGGGGGAACTCCATACCTGCCACGCTGGGACAGGGAGCGCATATTGCCGGTTATGCGCTACCCGTAGGCGGCCTATCAGGGGCATCTGGAATATTCTCTGCGTAGAGTCCGAGGACACAGATGGTGACAGCAGAGGCCGAAACCTCACACGATGGGCATGTGCCGACAGAGCCGGTCAGGCTCATGACCGCCTGACGTGTCTGACCTCGCCGACATGTCACTACGGCAAGCCGCGCTGATCGCCGGGCTCGGCTATGTCGTGATCTTTGTCTTCGGCTACGGCAACGTCCGTCGCGAGAAGCTCAACGTGCGTGGAGATCCCGCAGCGACGGCCAGCAATATCGTGGCCTCCGAATCGCGGTTCCGTGTCGGCATCGCCTCGTGGATCATCGTTCTCGTCGCCGACGTGGTCGTTGCCTGGGCGCTCTACATCTTTCTCAAGCCGGTTAGCGATGAGCTTTCGTTGCTCACGGCCTGGGTGCGACTGATCTATGTGGCCGTCGCCGCCATCGCCGTGGTCAATCTGCTCTCGGTGTTGGACGTTCTCACCGGCGATGCCGATACCGAGGGGTTGCGCGCCGATCTGCGCATTACTCAATCAAGACGACTGCTCAGCTCCTATGACTTCGGGTTCAACGTTGCATTCGTGTTCTTTGGTCTTCACATCCTCGGTCTTGGCTACTTGATCGTCAGGTCGGAATCCATCCCCACGGTGTTGGGCATTCTCCTGCTCATCGCCTCCGTCGGCTATCTCATCGACAGCTTCGCCTGCGTTCTCTCCTCGAGCTATGGGAACAACGAAGCCCACAAATTGGTGTTTGCGGTACCCGCGATCATCGCCGAACTGTCACTGACCGTGTGGCTCTTGATCTGGGGTGGGTAGGAGCGCGACTGGCGAACTCTGCGATTCCCCGCACCCGCCCATATCGGCACATATGCGCTAGCTGATCTCGTCAGGACGCATATAGACGAGGAGGAAAAATCCTTAGACTGATCAGTCCGCAACTCTGCCAGGGGGAGTGGCAGAGCAGGAAACCCCTCGACCCGCCTACGGGGACGGTTATGGCTTGGCGTAGCCTC
>CAXMPS010000474.1:0-2748 GCA_964194995.1 uncultured Gammaproteobacteria bacterium
TTGTGGACGAAGACGTCATCGCCGTCTTCTCGGGAGATGAAGCCGAAGCCCTTCATGGAGTCGAAGAATTTCACGGTTCCTGTTGCCAATGCTCTTCCTTCCTCGCGAGCCCAGAGCCTAAGGCTTCGTCCCCGACGAAAATCTAGACGAGACACCCAGCCAGGAACACAGGCGGTCGGCGACTCCAACCCTCGAGACTCAGCACGCCTCCAGCCAGCGCATATGTGCCGATATGGGCGGGTATCGGATAACCGGGACAAGCGTTGGGTTGCGGGGAGGCGGAATTAGCCGCTGGTCTCTGAGACCGGGATCACCAGCGCCAAGACAAGCAACACAGCGAGAAGGCCCAAGACCAAGAACACGGTCCCGATGATCCCGAGTATGCGGCCCGCGGTGGCTTGACCGTGCCCCTCTGGCGGGCGCCGCCCCTCATCGATTGCCTTCAGTTCATCGTGGCCGAACTTCCAAGCGAAGGGAGCCACAATGGTGAAGAACAAGCCCACGATGCCTAACACCAAGGCTGTGGTGGCTTGGCTCCGCTCCGGGTAGATCTGGCTGTCCATGGTCGTCTCCAGTCTGCACGAATCCCCATGCGCATGCATGCCACCTAGCGCATATGTGCCGTTATGTGCGGTTGGGGGCATCAGCTACAGCAGTTCTGCTGTAGGTTCGCCGTGAAGCGAAAGACGGAAACCCCTAAGCTACTGGTGGTGTGATGTTTGTTCGGGAGTTGTGGCGCTATCCGGTTAAGTCGATGGGCGGGGAAGTGCTCAGCGAAGCCCGAGTCGGTTCGCTTGGTTTTGTAGGCGACCGGCAACGAGCGGTCGTTGATCCTGACTCTAAAGTTTCGCTGAGCGCCAAACGCCACGGTGACCTCCTGTTGTGTCGGGCGAGAACCACTGATGGCGGCGTGACCATTGGACTGCCGGACGGTTCCGAGTTCGATGCTGATAGTGCGGAGGCAGCGGAGAGTCTTTCCGATTTCCTTGGAAGGAAAGTCGAGGTTCGGAAGGCGGATGCTGGTGAACCGGTGCATCACGAGTACACGACGGATACGACAACGGGCGAGGGAGACCCAATGGTGGTAGAGGCACTAGGGACCGATGCGTTCTTTGATGGCCTGCCCGTTCACCTGCTTACCGATGCGACCCTCCGCGAATTCACCCGACTTCAACCTGGGTCTGTCTTCGACCGGATGCGGTTCAGACCCAACTTGCTGGTTCACACTGATGAGGACGGTTTCGTTGAGGACGCTTGGGTAGGCGGACAAATCAAAATTGGAGAAGTCGTCTTCGCTGCTGCTGCTCATAAGACCCGATGCGTGATGACTACACGCCCACAAGAACACCTCGAACACGACCGCGACGTATTCAAAACCGTCGTCGCCTCCAATGAGCGACGAGCCGGTATTGAGCTGGAACCAATCAGCCTCGGAACTATCCGAGCTGGCGACCCGGTAGTAGTCACGCACCCATGACCGGCACTCAGGTGCCGCCCATAACCGGCAATATGGGCGGCTGTCGAAGACAACTCTAAGCGGCTAACGGCGTGTTGAGCCTGGCGCTCATATCGAGGTGGGGGGCGAAGACGGTGCGGTCCATAGCTACGTGGTCGTCGAGCGAACCATGTATGACAAGGACTCGTTGCCGAGCGCCCTCTGGTCCGACAGCGGCCCCGAATCCCTGGCGCTGATCACCTGCGGTGGCGATTTCGACCGGTCGACGCGGCGATACGAACAGAACATCGTCGTCTATGCGGTGCCGATCGTCGACGCTGACCCGCTGCCATCGACCTGATCGATGGTTGCCTGATCCCCCGCCCGCCCGACGTGGCGACGTCGCCCGCGACCACTGAAGCTGAGACACCCGCCAACCTGCCGCGCTCCCGTCTGTCGGTGGCGGGTCCAGGCTCTCCAACTGGCCAGGTTGATGACTGGGACCATCGAGCCGGCCCCCGGACGCCGCAACTCCGTTAGTGGTGGTGACCGGGGTCCCGGTGCGTAGGCCGCGACCCAGGACAGCGCCGCGTTCGATAGCGCCCAGGGAGCGCATATTGCCGGTTATGCGCTGCCCAGATTGGGTGTTCGAAGCGGCCGGAGCCGATGCAATCAGACCGACGGCAGCGTGTCGGTGGCCTCTACGATCGGCACGGCATAGACGACGATGTTCTGTTTGTATCGCCTCGTACTGTTGTTGAACTCGCCACCACAGGTGATCAGCGCGAGCGTTTCGGGGCCGCTCTTGAGCCACAGCCGGTCCGGTAGAGAGTCCTTGTCGTACATGGCTCGTTCGACGACCACGTAACTGTGGACGGCACCGTCTTCGCCTCCCACCTCGATGAGAGCACCCGGTTCGAGAGCACCGAGGCGGTAGAACGGGCCGGGCGTATCGCCCCACCACACGTGGGCGACGAGCACGGTCGAACCCGGCTGGCCAGGAGCTGCACCATGGCGATACCAGCCGATCTCGGTGACCTCGGGAATCTCCATCCAACCATCGTCCTGGAGGCCGACCGGTTGGAGCGCTTGGGAGATGTCGAGATCGTTGATCGTCAGGGCCGTCGCCGGAACCTTGGGTGGGGGAAACGTCGCGGGAGCGGTAGCCGGGGGTGGATCGGCACTCGGGAGTGGATCGGGGCTCTGAGTGTCTGCGGGAGGGTCCGCGGGGCTCGAAGTCGGAGCAGGTATCGAAGGTGGAAGCGTTGCGAGCGTTGCCGTCTCGACCTCGAGCACTACACCTCGAGCGGGAC
>CAXMPS010000475.1:0-1309 GCA_964194995.1 uncultured Gammaproteobacteria bacterium
GCGTGTGGGTACCGACGCCTATTCGATAGAGCAGGGTCTGCTCAGGTTCGAGGCGTACCAAGTCATCGGCGAGGACGCCTTGATCATCCACGAGACGTTCCAGGACAGTGACGTACTGAAGTTCCATCTGACGAAGGGCACCGCCGAGAAGTACAAGAAGGACATCGATGAGGTCGCCGTACCTGAGGCCTACTTTTTCCGTGGCCCCGTCTCCTGGACCATCCGAACGTACTCCAAGTTCCTCCATCTCCCCGCGACCTACTCCAGCCAGGGAAGCAACTACTCCCAACCCGGGGGCAGCATGAGCGACGGGACCATCTGACTGCGGCAACATGAGCGGCTCTCGTCGCCTACAGGTAGCGCATATGTGCCGATATGGGCGGGTGGGTAGGTCTTCGGGAACAGATTCAGCCTGCTGCGACGTTTGTTGCCGTGATGGGCAGCGTTCGCCGATTGACTCTCGTGGTGGCTGGATTGGCTTTGGTTGTGGCCGCGTGTACCGAGTCGAGCACCATTGCTGAGGTGGTAGCTGCCGACGAACTCGTGGCGTTGAGCGGTGTTGGGGACCTGCAGACCAGGTTCAACGACGATGCCGGTTCTCCTCGTCTGATCCTGCTGGTGTCCCCTACCTGACCGATCTGCATTGCTGGTGCCAGTTGGGTACAAGAAGAGATCCTCGCTAAGAACCCCGACAAGGACATCTCGGTGTACGCCGTCTGGTTCAACGTGCTGCCAACCGACTCGCTGGGTGAGTGGAACCCAGAGATCCTGTCCGACCGGCGCGTCACCGAGTTCTGGGATGCCGAGGGCGCGTTGGGGGACTGGTTTGGAGAGCACCGCGACCAGATGGAGCTTGGGTTCTTCGGCGGAGCCGTTGTCTGGGATGCCGCTCTTGTGTTCGGACCGGAGGCGACGTGGGACGAGATTCCGCATCCCCTTGAAGAGTTCGGCTCTACGATCATCGCCGACCGAGTCGCGCTGCAGCGGAGTCTCGAAGCCATCTGGACCGCCAACGCGACGGCGTAATCCCGCAGCCAGGCCCCGCTACCTCGGCGTTGTGGTGTCGGCTGGGTTCGTGACCGGTTGCCCCATGGCGGCCGCGTCGTTGGCAATCTGACCCACGGAGACGGTGGTCAGCCTCATCGCCTTCCAATCCCGCTATCCCTCCAGCTACTAGGCCTCACGCAGGTAGCGCATAACCGGCAATATGCGCTACCTGCCGGTGGTCTGAGGGGGTGGGCCATCAACGATCTGAGGAGCGCCCATAACGACGCCGCCGGCTCTTCGACCACCCACCTCCCGGCGTCCA
>CAXMPS010000476.1:0-4914 GCA_964194995.1 uncultured Gammaproteobacteria bacterium
GTGCTCGGCAACGAGGTCGAGATCAGCTACGCCGTTCTCAAGGACTCCATCTCAATGGGTTATCACATTGTGATGCTGACTGCAGGTGTGATCCTTGCGCTCCAGATTCAGAAGATCAAGGAAGGAAAGCCTCCTTCGGCCGACAAGCCAGACGCCATCTCTCCCTACGGACGGCCCCTGGTGCGGGGTGACACCTGATGCCCAAGGGAGTAGTAGATGAAACGCCGCCGATTCGTGATGACTATCAACTCGCGGCCGTGGATGGGGACTATTTCACCGACAAGCTTCGTCCCAAGCAGTTTCTCCACATCGACCAATCCGAGTGCATCATCTGTGAGGGCTGCGTGGACATTTGCCCATGGAAGTGCATCCACTTCCTCTCTCTCGATGCCATCGCCGAAGGCGTCAACGTCGCTCACCCCGCAGAGGACGATCAGAACAAGGGGTTCTTCATTGTTGACGAGGATGAATGCACCCGCTGCGCTCTCTGCATCGACCGATGCCCCACCAACGTCATCACCCTTGGGAAGTTCGAAGGCTCGCTTGCCGATCAGGCAGTCGAACTCGGGCTGGATCAGACACCGTGGGATTTCGACACGGGTCAGAGAGACTTCAAGAATGGATATAGCTATGGAATGCGCTGGTAGGAGACGTCTTGGCTAACGGAAACGGCAAAACAAGCCTCAAGGACCGGGTCAAAGAGGCCAACGACAAACTGTGGGGCTCACAGCTCACGGAGTCGGTTCTTCGTCCCGGGTCGCCCTTCAAGAAGGGCTACTCGGACAGCCCGAGAAACCGCTCCTACGTCGTCATGAACAATGTCCTCTACCACCTCCATCCGGTGAAGGTCAAGCGGCACGGCGTCAAACTCTCTTACACGCTCTGTCTCGGCGGGCTCAGTTTCTTCCTGTTCATCGTCCTGACGATCACCGGCATTTTCCTGATGTTCTATTACACGCCGACCGCCGAACTGGCCTACCCCGACATCGAAGCGTTATCGACCAATATCGCTTTTGGGTCGCTGGTCCGGAACATTCACCGCTGGGGCGCACACCTGATGGTGTTGTCGGTGTTCCTCCACATGAGCCGGGTCTTCTATCACGGCGCCTACAAGCCTCCTCGGGAGTTCAACTGGGTCATTGGCGTGCTCCTGCTTTTCCTCACCCTCCTGCTTTCGTTCTCCGGCTATCTGCTTCCCTGGGACCAACTGGCGCTATGGGCTGTGACCGTCGGAACCAACATGGCCGGTTTCATCCCGGTCATGGGTGCTCAGGTCAAGTTCCTCTTTCTCGCCGGCGCTGAGGTTTCCGCTGCAGCCCTGCTCCGGTTCTACGTCCTCCACGTGCTCTTTTTCCCGTTCATCATTGTGATCTTCATGGCCATCCATTTCTGGCGTGTTCGTAAAGACGGCGGAACCTCGGGCCCGCTCTAAGGAGAGTCAATGGCAGAAATCCCAGAGAGTCTCCTCAGGAGATCGGCAGAGGCCAAGGCCAAGGCGCTTGGCGTGCCGGTCGAGCAAGTGCTTGCCGAGATGAAAGGCGAGGCGCCTCCGATCGAGGTCCCACCGGTTGAGGAACCGGCCCCGGAACCAGAGCCCCAGGCTGAGGTAGAACAGACAGTTACTGAAGAGCCTGCGGCCGCGGAGGCGGCCGGCCCCGAAGAGGAGCCCGCGGCCACAGAGGAGACGGCTGCTGTGGAAGAGCCGGCGGCCCCGGCAGCGGCTGCCGCCGCGACTGCTGTCGAGGAACCCCCTCCAGCCCCGGACACAGACGGGTCGGGGAACGGCAAGGTCGCTGCGGTCGTGAGTCCCCGACCGACGGTTTCTCCGACCGGAACGCCAGAGGGAGTGCGCACACAGAGGCTGTTGACTGTCGTCAAGGCCCGTGCGATCCAAACCGTCAAGGCAGAGCCGATTGACAAGGTCAACACCTGGCCCCACCTGATGCTGATGGAGTTCGGTGCGCTGCTCGCCATCTCCGCCCTCCTGGTGATCATGGCAGTGATAATCCACTCGCCATTGCTCGACCCCGCAAACTTCAACGCCACCCCCAACCCGTCCAAGGCTCCCTGGTACTTCCTTGGGCTGCAGGAGCTTCTCTCCTACTTCGATCCACAGATTGCAGGGGTGATGATCCCGACGATCACCGGGGTAATCGGGTTCATGGCGGTCCCGTTTGTCGACAAGAACCCCTCCACTCGCCCCAGCGACAGAAAATTTGCGATTGCCCTCTTCTCCATGTTCATGGCGGGCGCAGCGACGTTGACCATCTTTGGTGTGCTCTTCAGGGGGAAGGGGTTCAACTTCTCTTATCCGTGGAAGGACGGCATCTTTTTCGATGACTTAAAGGACTGGGTCCAATTCGAATGAGCCTGGCCGATATTGCCCTGATCGTCGTCGCGCTGATTGCGATCCTCGGTGCCGCAGGTGCCTTTACCGTTGCCTACCGTCGCTCCCAGCCGGACGAACCAGACCCAATCGCCGGCGTTTCATCGGAGACTCTCGCCGCCGACAAGTCGATGGACGACGTTCGAGTCGAGCCGATACCCGCCCCCGCTGAGGAAGAGGTCAGCGAGGAGCCTGAGCCAGAGATCTCCGATCTCGATGTCGAAGAGCCGGTAGAGCAGCCGGCAGGGGTCCAGATCGTCGAGACCCAACGAGTTGTAGAAGTCTCTGCCGAGGAGGGCGGCGTCTCTCGCCGCCAGTTCTTCAACCGGGCCATTACGGCGACATTCGGGTCGTTTCTCGCGTTGTTCGGCGTCTACTCGCTGGCGTTCATGTGGCCGAGAATCACGGGGGGCTTTGGCGCCGATATCAACGCGGGACCTGTTGGCGAGCTACAGACCAAGGTGTACACGTCGGATGGCTCGGTGCTGCCGGTGTTTATTCCCGAGGCCAAGGCGTACGTCGTGCCGGCACCATTGGAGTTGTCCGATCAGTTTGCCGGCAAGGAGGTCGCCGTTGCCGGCCTGATGGCCCTCTTCCAGCGCTGTGTCCACCTTGGGTGTCGTGTTCCCTGGTGCTCGCCCTCCCAGGGCTTCGAGTGCCCGTGTCATGGATCGAAGTACAACGGAGCCGGCGAGGACTTTGCCGGTCCGGCACCGCGCAACCTCGACCGCTTCCAGGTTGAGCTCCAGGGTGAGAACTTCATCATCAAAACGGGATCAATCATCGAGTCGGCCCGTGCCCCTCAGCCAAGTGTCTCCTACCCGAAGGGCCCCAGCTGTATCGCCCTCGCCACTGAAGGTGAGGCATGACCGCCAACATCATCACGGTTCTTGCCGTTGTCGCAGGAATCGTCTGGCTCGGGGTTCTCTTCGTGTCCGCCATTCGCAACAAGGGTGGCGAAGAGATCGCCCCCAACTTGCGGCCGGGAATCAACGACGAGGTGCTCGAGACACGTCGTCTCGAGAACGGTCAGAAGTTTGCCATCGCCATGTCGGCTTTTCTCGCGGTTTCGCTACCTCTCTACTTCCTCGGTGAGCCGGCGCGACAAGAGGGCTTTGTTGAGGAATTCGCCACGGCATCAGAAGAACGCGGCGCCCACATTGTCGAGGAGTTCGCCTGTTTCAGCTGCCACGGTCCTGAGGGTGTCGGTGGCGTTGCCTCTTATGTTGAGAAGCGTTCCGGGGTGACTGTCGCCTGGGCAGCGCCCTCGCTCAATGACGTCTTCTTCCGCTATGACCGCGACGAGTTGAATTTCTGGGTTACCTACGGACGGGGCAACACACCGATGCCTCCGTGGGGGCTGCCCGGTGGTGGGCCCCTCAACGAGGCTCAGGTAGAAGACGTTGTGAACTATCTGATAAGCATTCAGATCGAGCAGGTCGAGGCGGTGGCCAAAGTGGAGCCCAAGTCGAACGTCGAATTGGTTCGTCTGGCCAACGCCGACGAGATCGTGGCGGTCACCACCCTCAATCAGGAGCAGGTTGTTGCTCAGATCAGCCAGGCGAGTGTTGAGGCACCGATAGCCGCCGACCTGGCCGAGCGAGGTACTGAGATTCTGGAAGGCGCCTCAGAAGGTATCGACACCGATGCCGACGGATTGTCCGACGTCTCCGAGCAGGAGTTGTCGGCGTTATCGACCGAGGCGGTCGAGGCGTTCACTGTCGTCGACGCGATTGTCATGGATCCGGCCGTTGCCGACGCTGAGAAAGCCGAGGAAGCGGTGGCCCAACTCGAGGCAGGGGTCGAGACAGATCCAATTCTGAAGACGAATCTCGTCGCTGTGGAGATGGCGATCAGCAATGGTGTGGTGGATCCCGGGGCGGGACTTACCGCCACAGCGCAGGAAGCACTCGAGTCCATTCGCCAGGAAGCGGAGGAATTGGGTGTTTCCGTGCCGGAGTCGATTTCCGATCTGGATGACGCAACGTCGTTGGTGATGGCATTGGAGGATGCAGCCGCCGGTGACACTCCTGTCGATGGTGCAGAGGACCTGGCGACGGATGCAGCCGCCATCTTGGCCGCCGGTTCCGATCCCGATGGTGACGGCTTGTCGAGTGGCTCGGAGCTGGAGATCACAAATCAGATGGCGGATGCCAACACCAAGACTATTCCGTCACAGATCGTCGAGATCGAGCTCGACCCCACCAACCCTGAGTCAGTTGCCGGAGTTCCCGACCTGCGGACCGCTGAGAGGTTCGTCGGCGGCCTCTCTTCTCTCGACGCGACCTTGTCTGTGACGAGCGAGAACCAGGCTGCTCTCTTTCTTCAGGAACAGAGTGGGCTCGACTATCTAGAGCAGTCAGCAGTCGACAGGATTTGGGAGATCGACTTTGCCGGAGTCGCCGAGTCCATGGGTGTCGACGAGAGCGTGGCCGAGCGCGCTGTTGGGCTGTGCAACTCCAACTGTGCGAGATGTCACACTGCCGGCTGGAGCGCGGGGGTCGCCTTCACCGAGGAGGCGGGGGCCG
>CAXMPS010000477.1:0-3468 GCA_964194995.1 uncultured Gammaproteobacteria bacterium
GGCTCGAGCGATCGCGACCCGTTGGCGCTGACCACCCGAAAGCTTGACTCCCCGCTCTCCGACCAGAGACTCGTAGCCGTCGGGGAACCCGACAATGAAGTCGTGAGCATTTGCCGCGGTCGCAGCCTCGACAAGCTCCTCCTCCGACGCGTCCGGCTTGGCGAGACGAAGATTCTCGCTGATCGTCCCCGAGAAGAGCTGAACCTCCTGTGGAACGGCTGCCATCTGAGCCCGAAGGTCGGCAAGGGCCTGCTCTCTGACATCAACACCATCAACGAGAACCCGACCGTCGCTGGGGTCGTAGAAGCGGGCTATCAGCTGGGTGATCGTCGACTTGCCAGATCCTGACGGGCCGACAAGGGCGACCATTTCACCCGGAGCGATGGAGATGTCGATGTCCCTCAGTACTCCGATATCCCGTCCGACGTATTTGAAGTTCACCGACTCGAGCCGAACCGAGCCGTCCCTTTGTGAGGGGACCCGAGGCTCCTCGGGCTCGTGGACTTCCACCGGCTCGCCAAGAAGCTCAAAGATGCGCCGGGAGGCGCCAAGCGCCTCCTGAAGTTGTGAATAGAGGCCGGTGAAGGTTCCGATGGCACCGGCCACCGTCAGGGTGTACAGAAGGAACGAAACTAACTCGCCGGCAGTCATCGAGCCGGCAAGCACCTGGCGGCCACCGACCCAAAGGACAACGGCAAGGGTTCCGAACGCGACAAAGGTCACACTCGGGACAAACAGAGCCCTCAACCGAGCTCTGCGCAGCGCCACGAGGTAGGAGCGGCGAATCGCCTTGTCATATCGGTGGGTGGCGTCCGCCTCCGCCGTGAACCACTTGACCACTCGTATCGACGAGATGGATTCCTCGGCGAAGGCGTTGGCGGATGCGATCTCGTCCTGGAAGACAGTCGAGATGCGGTTGAGGCGGCGGCCAAAGAACGAAGCAGCGATGATCGCTATCGGCAGGAAGGCGAGCACGGTCAGCGACAGCTGTGGGCTCAACACAACCATCAACGCCACACCTCCTATAAGCGTGATGCCCTGCGAGAGCGCCTGCGCGACCGATGTGGAGACGGTTGTTTGGATCACAGACGCATCCGATGTCAGCCGCGAGGTGATCTCTCCGGTTCGCCGCTGATCGAAGAACGGCACTGGAAGTCGAACAATTCTCTCGTAGACGGCGCGTCGCAGGTCGGCTACCACACCCTCGCCGACCACGCCCAGTGCATAGGCACGGAGGTAGTTGAATGCGGCCTGAACAAAGAAAACAGCGAACAGGAGTAGGGCGAGCCGGTCGAGACCCTGGGTGGTCGCCTCCTCTCCGATGGCGGTGTCGACAAGACCCCCCATGATCAAAGGAAACACGAGGCCGAGCGCTGAGGCCACAGTGACCCCGAAGATGGCGGCCGCCAGCCACCACCGATATGGGCGGAGGAACGCGAAGAGCTTGGTCAACTGACCGAGTTGCTCACGGAGCGGTAGATCCGATTGCTCCTCAGTGGTCAGCCCACGGCGAGGTCGCCGACTAAAAGATCGCATCAGACGATGCTACGGGGCGCCACGGCCAACCCGACCCGGTGTCATGGCCCCATTAGGCGGTCTGGCCCGGCCCAGCAAGGGGAAAGGGAATACGGTCCAACTCAGGCTGGTTACACGACCTGTCACGATATATCGTGATACTATCAAGAGTCTTGAAAGGAGATCTACTTGTCATACGCAATGACACCCCCCTGGGCCGCTAAACGTCACATGATGGCGATGGCAGCCCGAAGAGGCAGACGAGGCTGGAGCAATGAGCGCGGTGGTTTCCCCATGGGTCCCGGACCCTTTTACGGCGGAAGACCAAAAGTGAGCAGAGGCGACGTCCGCGCCGCCATCCTCCACCTACTGGCCGAAGCTCCGATGCATGGTTATCAGATAATGCAGGAGCTCACAGAACGAACCGATGGCATTTGGCAGCCAAGCCCCGGCTCCATCTATCCAACTCTGCAACAGCTCGAAGACGAAGGACTCGTCAAAGCTGACGAAAAAGATGGGAAGAAGACCTACACCCTCACCGATGACGGACGAACCAAGGTCGAATCGGATCAATCGGCTCCCCCGTGGGAGCGTTTCGGTTCTGACACCCACGAGGGTCTCCACGCCCTCCGCGAGACCGGCTTCCAGGTCGGAGCTGCCGTCATGCAGGTAGCTCGAGCGGGATCAGAGGCGCAAGTGGCCAAAACGAGAGAGATCCTCGAAGAAGCCAGACGGAGGATCTATCAGATCCTCGCCGAGGACGATCAGGGCACCGAGGGCTAACCAGCGCGGCTCATTCATGGCGGGCAGCTAACCACGATCGTCCGCCTCGGCGCAAGAGTCGAGTAACTCAGGCGGACTCGTCGACGGCGAACACGCAGGACACTCCGACTTCGGGCCCGGTTCTGACGAACCGGGCGTAGTAGACATCGATGGTTTCCAGGTCGACCGAGTCGAGACGCAACATCCGTGTCCACGACGTCACGACCACAGAATCAGACAAATCCGAGCGGGGAGCAACCAGGATGTGCCCAGGTTTTGACCGCGCATAAGCGCGAAGTATTTCGACTTCGGTTTCGGGAAGATCCGGCCGGTATTGGATGACCACGGTCCCATGCTCGAGATTGTGCACTTGAACCAGGTCTGGAACCTCTGAGGCATATGACCCACATTGGGCTGCGTTGGGCGAGTGCCTGCCGCTGGTTGCGGGCGAAGAGTTGTACTCGGGAGGAGCTTCCCCTTCAGCGAGATGCCCACCGCCCATGTCGGAGAACGTCTCGACATTGGAGAGTTCCTCGGGCTCTGGCCGAGTCAGCGCAAAACCAATGACCGCGACAACGCCGAGGCCCACGGCAGACAGGATCACCATTCGCCGACGCCGGGTCCTTTTGAGCGCAGCCTCGCGACGCGCCCTCTTCGCGGCTGACTTCTTGCCAGTTCCCGTCACAGCGGCCTCTCCAAGCCTGATACGACGGTAGTTGAGCGGCTGATCTGGGTTGGCGCCAAGCACGCATGTCCGGCGCTGAGTGCGGTTGAAGGGACCACTGCGGTCATCGGCGTCGTCGCTTTGGCTTCTTGTCCGGCGGGGAAGAGGGAACTCCGATCTGAATGGCCTCCAACTCGGTCGCCCGTGCCTCGGTAGCCAGCAGTAGTTCGTCGAACCAAGCCTGCTCCGCCTCGCCCAGAATGCTCGAATCGACCCTGGCAAGGAGACCCTTTGCCATGGAGATGTCCAGACCATCGAGCGCTTTCTTGGCCGCGCCAAGCCTGTGCCTCGCCTTCTCGTTCTGCTGATCCCGCCAAATTCGGGCCCCGCGTAAATGCACATTGGCAGTGCGGGTTGCTTCCTCAGGAAGAAGGCCGAGCAGCGTCGCCGTGTCCGAGTCGGCGTCGATCACTAAGAGCGCCCGGTAGTCATCAGCACGGGCATCGAGGGTGATCTGATCGACCAGC
>CAXMPS010000478.1:0-1818 GCA_964194995.1 uncultured Gammaproteobacteria bacterium
GTACCTCTAAGAGAAGGTCGAACCAGCCAAGACCGAGATGTCCCTAGAACGAGGAGAAGGGCACCCGCTAGGCCGCGAACAGGTAGCGCATATGTGCCGTTATGTGCGGGTGAGTAGCGTGGATGCACGGTGAGAGGAGGAGGAGGAGGAGGAGGAGGAGGACGGTGGCCGTTATGCGACACCAGTTCGGTTGGTGGCATAGATGAGAGTTGCTGGGGTCACCTCGGTGTGTGAGGTTGTGTAATGAGCGATATCAGAGATCTCCTTTTCCATACGGCTGGATTGGCAGCGGCCCATCTCGAGGAGCTCGATGAGCGGCCCGTTTTTCCTCAACTATCGGCCGACGATCTCCGGGCGAGAGTCGCGGATGAGCTGCCGGAGGAACCGATCGACCCGCAGATCGTTGTCGAAGAGCTCGCCACAGCGGTCGCGCCCGGATTGGTCGCTATTCCCGGGGGCCGGTATTTCGGATTCGTCACCGGAAGCTCTGTCCCTGGGGCGTTGGCGGCGGATTGGCTTGTCAGCGCCTGGGACCAGAATGCGGGGAACTACGTTGGCAGCCCTGCGGCGTCGATAGTCGAGGACATCACGGCAGGCTGGATCAAGGAACTTCTCGGGTTTCCCAGCGAGGCTTCAGTGGCGTTCGTGACGGGCACGCAGATGGCTCACGTCACCTGTCTTGCGGCGGCACGGCAAGAGGTGCTGCAGCGCGAGGGGTGGGATGTGTCGCGGCGTGGGCTGTGGGAAGCCCCCAGAATCCGCGTGATCGCCGGAGAGAAACGTCACGTCACCGTCGATCGTGCCCTGAGAATGCTCGGCATCGGCACCGATGCGATCGAAGAGGTTCCGGCAGACGATATGGGGCGAATCAGGACCGACGCCTTGTCGGCTGCGCTAGCCAATGGAAGCGGTCCGACGATCGTCGTCGTCCAGGCCGGTGAAGTAAACACAGGGTCCTTCGACCCTCTCCCTGAGATCAACGAAATAGCAGGACATCACAACGCCTGGGTGCACGTCGACTGTGCATTCGGTGTCTGGGTGCGGGTGAGCGCCGAACTCGGCTATCTGGTCGAAGGTCTCGAATCCGCAGACTCGTGGTCTGTTGACGCGCACAAATGGCTCAACGTGCCATACGACTCGGGGATTGCCGTTGTAGCTCACCCCGAACCGCATCGGGTGTCGATGCTCGGCGAAGCCGCATACCTAGTGCCGACCACAACCGAACGTGACTCATACCACTGGACACCGGAACTGTCCCGCCGCGCCAGGGGAATTCCCGTCTACTGCGCCATTCGTTCGCTGGGACGGCAGGGAATAGCTCGCCTGATCGAACGCTGCTGCGCTCATGCCCGACGATTCGCAACCGGACTAGCGGAGATCCCGGGCGTTGAGATCCTCAACGACGTCGTACTCAACCAAGTGCTCTTCCGATTCGCCGACGATGAAGAAACCATCGACGAAATCCACCGACTCGCCGCCGCCATCGACCCCCGCTACAAAGCCGTCGTCTATGTCGGCGCACTTGCCGGACTCAGGCCCGGAGAAATCGCAGGTCTCCACATCGACGACCTCGACCTCCTGCGTAAAACACTCCGAGTCGAACGTACCAGCAGCGAAATATCCGGACGGATCATCATCGGCCCACCCAAAACCGAATCATCACGACGCACCATCAGCATCCCCAACGTCCTTGTAGACATCCTCGCCGAACACCTCGCCACCTACCCAACAAACTCACCGCACGTGTTCACCAATACTGCGGAGAAACCCATCAGATGGACGAACCTGCGCAACAGAGCGTGGAAACAAGCCGTCCTA
>CAXMPS010000479.1:0-1335 GCA_964194995.1 uncultured Gammaproteobacteria bacterium
CGGGCGTGAGTCCGTGGAGATTCTGATGGAGGCGTGCGGGACGGCCCATCACTGGGGTCGCACCTTCGAGGAGATGGGTCACCGGGTCACACTGCTGCCTCCCGGTGACGTGAGCCGCTATCGGGACGGCAACAAGACCGACCGTGCGGATGCCAAGGCACTGCTCGAGGCGGCGCGTAACGACAAGATTGATCCGGTCCCTGTGAAGTCCGTCGATCAGCAAGCCATCGCTGCACTACACCGCATACGCTCTGGCTACCAACAGACGCGCACGGCTCGGATCAACGCAGTCAGGGGGCATCTACGGGAGTTCGGGATCATCATTCCCCTGGGAGCGAGTCGCGTGGTCCCCATGGCTAGGGCCGCCATCGAGGGTGACGTGATCCCGACCTATTTGGGCGAGACCCTCGAAGCGGTACTCGACGAGATCGAGACGCTGAGTCTGAAGGCCAAGGCCGTGCAGCGTAGACTCGAGCGACTGAGCGAGCACATGCCAGAGGTCCAGGATCTCATGACGGTTCCAGGCATCGGCATCCTGACCGCGACGGCACTCGTCTCTTTCGTGGGCGACGTGCGTCGGTTCCGTTCGGGTCGGCAACTGGCGGCTTATCTCGGGCTCACGCCTCGCGAGTACTCCTCCGGTTCGGTGAGACGACTCGGGCGAATCACGAAACGAGGAAACAGTTACGTGCGGATGTTGCTCATCCACGGGGCCCGCTCTGCTCTGCGGGTCGGCAAACTCACCGACGAACCCGATGATCTGCGCGCCTGGGCACTCGACGTCGAACGCAGGAGAGGATTCAACGTTGCTTCCGTCGCCCTGGCCAACAAGCTCGCACGAGTCGCTTGGCGGGTGTGGCGTGACCAGAGACCGTTCGAACGGCGACGTCGCGTATAGAGCCATTCACCTGAGACGTTCATGACACCAGCGGAATCGTACCGCAGAGGAGGGTCCCAACTCATCAACGAGCTGCACCGAGATGACACCGATGGCACACCGGTCTGACCGGCGTGGGGTCGAGCCGATAACAAGCTTGTGCTTT
The DNA here is from genome assembly GCA_964194995.1 of uncultured Gammaproteobacteria bacterium. Lineage (GTDB taxonomy): Bacteria > Actinomycetota > Acidimicrobiia > Spongiisociales > ZC4RG35 > JACZUI01. The sequence continues at coordinate 1,044 of CAXMPS010000479.1, forward strand.
CTGGGCCGCGCTCAATCGATTGGCTCCCCACGCGCGACTTTCCATCGTGGCCAGGGCAATATTCGCCCAACAACGGGCCGGAGATACGACTGCAGTCGACCTTCTGCTATCAGGTGTCCCTTGCCGTGGCTCCAGGGGGAGTCCAGATACGCTTGTTAGGCTGCCCCGGGCTCTGTCTGGGGGGCTGACGGCAGACCTCGGCTCAGTACGCACTGGGCACGAACACCCACAGGTACACGACCAGCCAAAGGCCGAAGAGGACCGTCGCCACAGCCTGGATCGCCTTGCTTCG
>CAXMPS010000480.1:0-4044 GCA_964194995.1 uncultured Gammaproteobacteria bacterium
CACCATCACAACAGACTCAGGATCCTTGCAGGCTGACTACTTGATGATGACCGAAGGTAGGAGCCCGGTCTTGGCCAACTCGCTTGGACTCGAGACCGACCCATCCGGGGAATTTCCGTCGACCGCGACTATCGCTCGTCATTGGACAGGGTCTATGTGGTGGGCCGATCTGCCCGACCTGAGCGGAGTCAGGCGATCATCTCCGCCGGTGCCGGTGCGACAGCCGCATTGGACATCTTGGCCCGCGAGGCCGGTAAGGACGTTCAGGACTGGGACACCCCACCCAATGAGTAACGGCCTACAAACCCTTCGGATGCCAGACGGTCTTGGTCTCGGTGAAGGCCGCTATCCGGTAAGGGCTCTGCGTTGAACCATCGCCGGCGGGGAGAACGACCCGCTTGACGTTGTGTACCGCTCCCTGCTGGATCCGCTCGGCTTGTCCGGGGGAGGCGCCGCCCGCGTCGATTGCGTTGATATCCATGTGATCCGCAAGAAACGGGATCAGCTCCTCCTTTGATCCGGTGAGGACGTTGACCACTCCCCCGGGCACATCTGACGAATGTAGGACCTCGGTGAAAGTGATGGCGGGCATTGGCGCCGCTTCCGAGGCGAGCACGACAGCAGTATTTCCCGGCACCAACACCGGCGCCAGGCGAGACACCAATCCCAGCAGAGCGGGTTTCTCAGGGGTGACAACGCCTACAACACCCGTCGGCTCGGGCGACGAGATATTGAAGAACGGGCCGGCCACCGGGTTCAAGTTTCCATAGATCTGGGCGAACTTGTCGGCCCAACCCGCGTACCAAACCATTCGGTCGACCGATTCGCCTACCTCCGCGATGGCCTCGGCGTGGGACAATCCGATGTCCTCGAGTTGACCGACGAACGTGCCGGACCGGTCTTCGAGGGTCTCGGCAATGCGGTACAAGATCTGGCCGCGGTTATATCCGGTTCGGCTCGCCCATCCCCCCACCGAATCCCGGGCGATACGAACCGCGTCTCGAAGATCTTTCCGGCTGCCCTTGGCGACCCGTGCCAAGACATTGCCGTCCGCACCGACAGCCGGGTAGGTCCGGCCCGACTCGGACCGGGGGAACTTCCCGCCCAGGTAAAGCTTGTATGTCTTGCGGACATCGAGGCGGCTCATCCCTCGTCCCAATCCATGTAGGCAAGAAGGCCGTGCCGGCCACCCTCCCGACCAAACCCAGACTCCTTGTAGCCGCCAAAGGGGGAGGTGGGATCGAACTTGTTGTATGTGTTCGCCCAAACGACGCCGGCCTTGAGCCGGTCGGCCATCCACAAGATCCGCGACCCCTTCGACGTCCAAACCCCGGCCGACAGGCCGTAGGGCGTGTTGTTGGCCTTCTCGACAGCCTCATCAGGAGTGCGGAAAGAGAGAATCGACAGGACCGGCCCAAAGATCTCCTCCTGGGCGATTCGGTGCGATTGGGCGACGTTGGTGAACAGCGTCGGCCTGAAATAGAAACCACGGTCGGGTAACACGCAATCGGGCTGGAACATCTCGGCCCCCTCGCTCAAACCTACCTCGACCAGTTCGGTGATCCTGTCGAGCTGAGCCCGGCTGTTGATGGCACCCACATCGGTGTTCTTGTCGAGCGGATCGCCGACACGCAGCGTCGCAAGACGCCGCTTCAGCTTGTCGACGAAACGATCGTGGATGTTCTCTTGCACAAGCAGCCGGCTGCCGGCACAGCAGACGTGGCCCTGATTGAAGAATATGCCGTTGATAACTCCTTCAATTGCCTGGTCGAGAGGCGCGTCCTCGAACACCACGTGTGCAGCCTTGCCACCCAGCTCGAGGGTGAGCCTCTTGGAAGTGCCGGCCAGCTGGCTCTGGATCATCTTCCCGACCGCCGTAGAACCCGTGAAGGCGATCTTGTCGACATCGTCGTGGCCAACGATCGCGGCACCGGTTCGCCCGGCGCCGGTGACAATGTTGAGAACCCCAGGCGGAAGCCCGGCCTCAGATGCAATCCTGGCGAACATGAGTGCGGTAAGTGACGTCGTCTCAGCGGGTTTGAGAACCACGGTGTTTCCCGTCGCGAGTGCGGGTGCCACCTTCCATGCCAGCATCATCATGGGGAAATTCCACGGAATTACCTGGCCCGCCACTCCCAAGGGCTTTGGGGTGACTCCGGGGAAGGCATAGTCGAGCTTGTCGGCCCAACCGGCGTAGTAGAAGAAGTGACCGGCAACTAGCGGAAGGTCCACATCGCGAGCTTCCTTGATCGGTTTCCCCCCATCCAGCGTCTCGAGCACCGCCAGTTCCCGAGAGCGCTCCTGAACCATACGAGCAATTCGAAACAGGTACTTGGCGCGTTCCGCCCCCGACATCGGACCCCACACGTCGGTGAAGGCGCGCCGGGCTGCGGACACCGCAAGGTCAATGTCTCTCGGGCCCGCCTCGGCCACATCGGCAAGGTGCTCTTCGTTGGCGGGATTGATCGTTGGGAAGTACTTGCGCGACTTGGGAGCGCGGAACTTCCCGTCGATGAACAAGCCGTACCTCGAGTCGATCTCGACGATGTCTGTCGACTCTTTCGATGTGGCGTAGTCCCAAAGAAGAGGCTCGTGGGTGGGGGCGGGCAGCTTGGCGGCCACAGTCAACCCTGCGTGAAGTAGTCGGGTGAAGCGTACCGGCCTGTTTCCAACCATCGGATCTGCATAAGCACGTCGTTGAGCAGGGTTGAGGCGCCGAACCGGAACCAGTTTGGCGTCATCCAGGGCTCACCTAGCGTCTCGTTCAGCAGGACCAGGTACTTGATGGCGTCCTTGGACGTCCGAATGCCTCCGGCCGGTTTCATGCCGACCATGACCCCGGTCGCGTCGTGAAAGTCCTTGATGGCCTCGAGCATCACCAGCGCCACTGGCAAGGTGGCCGCGGGCTGGATCTTCCCAGTTGAGGTCTTGACGAAATCAGCGCCGGCGCCCATGGCCAGCATCGAAGCACGACGAACGTCGTCGAGGGTGGCCAACTCGCCGGTTTCGAGAATCACCTTGAGATGAACCTCTCCACACGCCTCCTTCACCCTACGGATCTCGTCAAAGACCTTGAAGTACTCGCCACTCAGAAAAGCACCCCGGTCTATGACCATGTCGACCTCGTCTGCACCCTCGGCCACAACGCGACGAGCCTCTTCAACCTTGAGGTCGATGTCGGCCAAACCGGATGGAAAGTAGGTGGCGACGGATACCACGCGGACATCGGTTCCCTCTGTGGCCTGGACTGCGTACTTGACCATGTTGGGGTAGACGCAAACCGCAGCGACCGAAGGCACCGATAGGTCGAGTGGGTCGGGTCGAATCGCCTTCGCCGACATCTGAGCAATCTTTCCAGCCGTGTCCTTGCCCTCGAGTGTGGTGAGATCAATCATTCGAACGATCAGGTCGAGTGCAGCGCGCTTCGACTCTCGCTTGATAGACCTGGTCGACAGCGCAGCGACCCGCTCGCGGGCGCCAACCTCGTCCACCGACGGGACGCTCCTCAGGAACGTGCGAAGGGTGGGCGTGGTTATTCGATCGGGCAGGATCGAAGTCCGGGTGGGAGCGATTGTCACAGCCGGGCCAATGCTACGCAGATCTGGTTCAGGCGCCAGGGGAGTCGAGAAGCTGATACGAGATCTGCTGACTCATAGCCATATCCATCTGAAGGCCGACCAACTCGCCCGTAGTTTCGTCGGGAACGTTGATATCCATCAAGATGGTCGCCGAAACGTCGACATCAGATTGGAGGGCGATGCCGGCTTCAGGATCAAACCAGGTAGTCGAATCGGACCTCGTGTCATCCACCGAGATAGTGAACTTGAGCTGATCGAGCATCGTCTGGAGCTCTGCCTGATCTTCGTCCGACGGATCCTCCGGCATGAACGCGGTGAACAGGCCGATGAAGAGCTCTCCCAGATCGATCTCGATCAACGAGGTCGACGATTGGGTCTCGATCACGAGAACATCGACACCGTTGATCTGGTCGACGTCAACGATCGTGCTCGTGGTGGAGGTGACGACGGGGTCATCGCCAAGCAA
>CAXMPS010000481.1:0-1034 GCA_964194995.1 uncultured Gammaproteobacteria bacterium
TGGATCAGTGGGGTTGTTTCATGATGTCGGGCATGCCGCGGTAGGACTCGAGATCATGTCGGTATTCGGCCTTCTGTTTCGTATCGGCAGTGCGCCACGTCACGGTGGCGGTGAACGAGTTCCGTTTGCCGCGTCGGAACACGTTGCTTGCCAAATCGAGAAAGACCCTGATCTCCTTGTCCGGGCGTAACGTCTGGAGCCGTTTCCACAGGTTCAGCTCCCGCACATCGACCTGCCCGCCCAAGCCGATAAGGGGATGGGAAAACTCGACGCGGACATCGTGGGCGACCTCGGGGCCGAGGTTCACCAGCACCAACTCGAAGACGCCATCCATGTAGTCAACGTCGAGCACCACGCCGCCGCTGTGGGGGAGGCGCCGATCGGTCACCCCAGCTCGATCCTTTCATGACAGATCTCGATCGCTTCGACCGCTACCTCGCTGGTCTTGGCATTGAACTCAGGGCCTTCCCAGCGGCAGGGCCATGCCTCGTGGAGGTTCCAACGCGCAACCTCGCTGCGGCTGTGGTCGAGAAGCACGATGCTGACTGACCTGCGTTCGAGCTGGCCATCGATGACGCTCTTGCGCCAATCCCACAACTCCGTGGAATCGGTAACGCCACGTTTGAGTGTCACGTTGTGGTTCTTGGAGAGACCCGCCAGCTTGCGAACTGTGCCGACCTCATCACCCGTACGGTATTCGATGATGTCGGTCTCACTCTCCAACCCACTCACCTCCGAGAAGCCGGCAACATCGACACCATGGATCTCGACTAGGAAGTTGAACGCCCCATAGGGATCTTCGCGCGCCATGGACACTCCTCCGTCTCGGCTCACCGAAGCCTAGGCCCCTACCAGCCGAGTACCTTCAGCCACCAAGACCTGCAGTCCCCACCCGCCCATATCGGCACATATGCGCTACCTATCGTGCTGGTCGACGGGGCGGGCGTCGTGGGTTCGTCGCGTCGTGTCAATGCGCCCAGACCCTGCGCCCCACCGGCCTCGCACGGTCAGTTCTGGATCTGCCGATGACGTCT
>CAXMPS010000482.1:0-1838 GCA_964194995.1 uncultured Gammaproteobacteria bacterium
AACGGTCCCACCATCGTCACCGACGATGCCAACCTCGGGGCGGCAGCGGAGCTTGCGGTGTACGGCGCCTACTACAACGCCGGACAGGTGTGTTGTGCGACCGAGCGGGTAATTGTGCTCGACAGCGTCCATGACGAATTCGTCGAAAGAGCCTTGAAGGCATCGGAGAACGTCCGTCTCGGCGATCCGTTCGAGGAGACCACCAACATGGGCCCGCTCAACAACGAGCCGACGGCGGAAAAGATGGACCGTCACCTCGCCGATGCCGCCGAACGCGGGGCAGACATCCTCACGGGTGGAGGTCGCGCCGAAGGATTCCCAACCGATCTCTACTACGACTTCACGATGATCGATGGGGTTCCAGAGGACGCGCTGGTCTCGAAGGAGGAGACCTTCGGGCCGGTGCTGCCGATCCTTTCCGCCGGCGACGACGACGAAGCTGCAGCGCTGGCCAACCGCACCCACCTCGGCCTCCAGGCGGCCGTGTTCACGTCGAGCCTGCAGAAGGCCTTCTGGTACGCCGACCGGGTGCGATCAGGCACCGTAGTCATCAACGACTCGACCAACTTCTGGGAAACCTTCCAGCCGTTTGGCGGTGCGGCAGGCACCGATACCGGGTGGGGCCGCGGCAGCCTCGAGGAGTTCACCGACCCGCAAACGGTCGTGATCGACCTTGGCAACGTACGGTGACGAGCTACCCGGCCGTCATATAGAACTTTCGGATCGTCTCGTAGACGACCCAGGTCAGGCTGCTTCCCTTCGCCAAGAAGAAGCTGTCGCCGGCGACAAAGATCTCCTCGTTTCCGTCCTCGCTGTCGATCAGCCCGAGCTTGCCGGAGAGGACGGTGACGAACTCGTCTTCTTCTTGTTCACTGAACATGCGGCCCGGAGAGCAGGTCCACACACCGCTGGTGTTGCCGTCCTTCGAGTAGTACTCGTGGATGCTCTCGATCGGCTCACCTTCGATCGCACCCTCAGCGGGTTCGGGACCAAAGTTGGGTCGCTCGATATCCTGCTCGACCATTCGGATGATGCTGGAGCTCACTGCAGATTCCCTTCCAATTGTGTCGTGCGGTCGGCATTGCTCTCGTCCCGTCGTCGCCGGTCTGGAGGGATCCCCCAGGCATAGGTCTGCTTGGTCAGTCTCAGGTAGGTGTGAGCCTCGACCGAGGACACCCCGTCGAGCGCTCGCAGGTCGCTCATCACTTCCACCAGGTGATCGTTGTCGGCGCACAGCACCTCGACCAGCAAGTCGAAGCGACCCGAGGTCAAAACCACGTAGGTGGCGTATTCGCGGGCACCGATCTCGTCGCTGAGCACCTCGATATCGCCGTCGACGGTCAGACCGACCATGGCCTGAACGGTGAATCCGATGCTTAGCGGATCGGTAATGGCCACGATCTCGACAACGCCTGCCTCCAGAAGTCGATTCACCCGGAGTCGGATGGCTGCCTGGCTGAGGTCGATTCCCGTGGCCAACTCTGCATAACTGGTGCGCCCGTTGATCTGGAGCGCGGCGATGATCTGCAGATCTTTGTCATCCAGATCTCGTTCCATGGTGATCTTGGATTCGGGGTGGCGTTCGGTGATCACTCGTTATTCGTCCTCGCGTTGCTGATTCAGCATACAGAGTGCCATTTCAGTTGGAAATGACTCGAATATCGTGCGTACAATAGCGCAATCTGAGGAGCCTACGCCGTGGACGAGTGCGATCGGAGGCCCGCGACGAGCCGCGTCGACCCAGACCGTGTGGCCGAACTGACCAAGTCGACGGAAGAGACCCTTCGTCTGCGCACCCAAAAGTCGGGCGACTTTCTCGACGAGGCCAAGCAAGTGCT
>CAXMPS010000483.1:0-1190 GCA_964194995.1 uncultured Gammaproteobacteria bacterium
GGGGCCTGTCAATGCCCAACGGATGTCGTTGAGCACAACCTCGTCGAGACGGTGGGCCAACTCGGTGGTCGAAATCAGCGGATGCATCGGCGCCATTTCACCACAGGTCGGCCAGTGGCCCGTCACCTTGTTTAGTTCTAGAACATTGAATAGGCTCTGTGAGATGCTGATACGACTCGATCCGCGGTCAGACAAACCGATCTACCGCCAGATCTCAGACGCGGTTGCCACCTCGATCGAGGACGGAACCGTTGATCCAGGTGAGCGTCTGCCCTCGGCGCGGTCCCTGGGAGACGCGCTCGACGTCAACATGCACACGGTCCTCCGTGCATACTCACAATTGGAGGAGTGGGGGCTGGCCGAAATGCGAAGAGGCCGCGGGGGAGTCGTCGTTTCCTCTGGAGCCAACCTCAAAGGCATGGCAAAGCGACTCGTTGGCCAGGCGCGCCGCCAGCGATTGGAATTGGGCGAATTGACGCGTTTGGTCGAGGAGGCGTGGAATTGAGAACTTGGGGGCGTCTTCTCGCGTGGGCCGCTGTGATGGCCGTATTGGGTTTACTGCCACTTGTCGTCGGGTGGTCGAATCTCCCCGATCCTCTGGCGATCCATTGGGGGATTGGCGGTTCACCTGACAACGCATGGCCGAAGAATGCGGCTGCGCTCCTTCCGATCAGCATGGTCGCCATCGGTCTCTTCACCACCTCACTGTTTCGTATCGAGAGCAAGCCGACTGCCGAGGCCTTCGCCATGGTTGGGCTGATGGGTGGTCTTGGGTTCTCGTTGATGGCCAGCGTTGTCTATCTCAACTGGGATGCCCCCACCTGGCAGGAGGCCGGGGCATTCACATGGTGGCAACTCGCCGCCGTCCTGGCGACTGGTGCGCTGGGAGCCTGGATCGGATACGTGATGGGTATCCGCCGGTATCCGCGCCCTGAGACTTCCGACAGGGTCGCCGGGCCGGAGCTCGAACTTGGTGATGGCGAAACCGTTTCTTGGATCGGCGGATGTTCGGTGAAATGGCCACTCGTGTTGTTAGGCGGGTTGGCGTTCGTCTTCTTCCTGATGCCCGGCTGGTGGAAATTGCTCGGATTGGCTTTCGTCGTGCTCGGGTTCCTCTTTCTGTGGGTGTACGTGGTGATCAACAGCCACGGCCTCCAAGTTCGGCTGGGAGGAGGTGTGCCCGTCAAGAG
>CAXMPS010000484.1:0-1289 GCA_964194995.1 uncultured Gammaproteobacteria bacterium
TTCAAGCTGTCACGGTCGGTGAGAACCTCAGCGTGGCCCGCAGGGAGGGTGTAGCGCCGCTCCTCGGCAGGCAACCGCGGATCATCGACATCGACGATGCCCGTCACCGCCTGCTGTTCCAGCCACTCGCACGCATACCGAGAATCGGTGGAGGTAGCTTCAGCCAGCTCGTCCTTCGTAACCGCATCGCCGTCGGCGAGCACGTCGTAGTACCCCAGGTTTTCCCCCACATAGATAGCCCACATGTCCATCGCACCAAGGACCGAGTCAAACAGCCGCTGCGCGAGGTCATCCGCCGAAGTCGAGCTAATACCATTGGCAGACACGGAAGCCTCCCAGGTAGTCATGTGAACGAACCGACTCTACCTTCACACCGCCGCTCAGCCCCGTCCAACCCAGGTAGCGCATATCCGGCAATATGCGCTACCCGTGACCGTCGTCACGAGCCACCGGATTTGGGGGTGCTGGCTGTATGGAGGCGCTCTCCCTGCTGGTAGGAGTAGCCGAGTACTCAGCTACTCAAGCGAGGCGAAGCCGAGCGCTCCTCAGCTACTGTCTCGTGTCGGAGAGAAGACTCGAACTTCCACGGGATTTCTCCCACATGGCCCTCAACCCTGAACCGGCGTCCGAAGGCGTTCTATGCGTAACAACAGGTTCAGCAACAGCAAGGGTTCCCGTCCGTCAGGTCCGAAGCCGTCCGACTCGTCCGAAGGGGTATCGGCGGCGTTTCGGCCACACAAACGTCGGTGGGAGGCGTTTGCTAGCCGGACCCGGGTTGTCGGACTGCAACTAGGGACTGTTCGAGGGAGTACGTGTTGAGGTATACAACGCACTCCGGTGGGATCGGTTCGATCGCGGCTCCGTCGACCACGACCTCGACATCGGCCAGGGTGGCGACGTAACGGTTGTCGCGAACCTCGGCGGCGGTGGGGATCAGCCTCCACTCGAATCTGGCACCCAACTCACCAAACACCCCCCCGGGGGTGAAGCACAGGTCACCCCTGGCGTCCAGCTCCCACTCGTAGGCCGAACCGTCGAATTGCAGGGGAACGTTCTCCTGTACGAACTCTTCGTTGTATTGATACTCGGTGATCGCCCGGCCTCCGCATGCGCCTGTCTCGCATTCGACGACGAACACGTAGGTTCGCTCGATGGTCTCATGCACGACCTCGGAAAAGTCCTCACACGCCGTCCCATCGCAGACGAAGCTCGTGGTCGTCCCGGTAGCGTCGTAGGTGCCCTCGAGGCTGGCGAAGGCGGCGCCGTATTGTGCGTAGATCTGGCCGGCG
>CAXMPS010000485.1:0-2197 GCA_964194995.1 uncultured Gammaproteobacteria bacterium
TCCGGAACGACCACGCCGCTGCTCCAGACGTTCCCGACGTCGCTGCTCCGGGCGACCCAGACCCCGCTGCCCCGGACGACCCCGACCCCGCTGCTCCGAACCCGGACCCCAGACCTGCCCCAGGACGGAAGCCTGCGACCCCAAGGCGAGCGTCTGTCGGTCCGACTGCCCATCTCCTCCCCCCCAACCGCGACCCGCCCCGCGCCGTGAAGACCAACGCTCCCCCGGCCACGACGACAGCACCGCGCCGCGGCCGGTCGGCCGCAGCCGGGAAGAGCAACTCGCACTCCGCGCTCCTGGCGGAGGGCAGCAGCTCCCCCGATGTCCCCCGCACCTACCACGAGGCCATCACCGGTCCCGACTCTGAGAAGTGGATTGCTGCTATTGAGGCGGAGCTGGCCTCACACGAATCCCACGGCACTTGGGAGATGACCACGGCCCCTGCTGGACGGCGACCGGTCGGCCACACTTGGGTTTTCAAGATCAAGCGAGACGACAACGGGGACATCACGAGATACAAGGCCAGGCTCTGCGCTGTCGGCTACTCACAGGTCCCCGGTGTTGACTTCGACGAGACTTTCGCGCCCACACTTAGCCACAGATCGGTCAGGACCCTGCTCGCCATTGCCGCAGCGGAGGACCTTTCTCTGCTTCACCTGGACGTCACGACTGCCTTCCTCTACGGACGCCTGCCCCTCGACCAGCAAGTCTACATGTCCCCGCCACGCGCCCTCTCCACTTCCCCTGGCCAGGTGTGCAAGCTGGTTAAGGGTATCTATGGTCTGCGTCAGAGCTCTCGCCTCTGGAACGAGGATCTCAACGGTTTCCTCCTCGAGATCGGTTTCACGCGATGCGTCACCGACCCCTGCCTGTACGTGCGTCGTCGAGGCGGAGACGTGCTGATACTCGCTGTCTACGTCGACGACATCATTGTTGCCTCCAACACCGACGAGGGCTCAGCCTGGGTCAAGCGTCAGCTCTTCGCGAAGTACAAGATGACGGACTGTGGCGAGCTCAAGTGGTTTCTAGGCATCAGAATCACCAGAGACCGTCGTCTCCGCACCATCACGATTGACCAGAGTCAGTACATCGAAACTGTCCTGCACCGATTCGGCATGGACGAGTGCAAACCCGTCTCCACCCCAGCCGAACCCAAGACCCACCTGACTGCCGCAATGCGCCCATCATCGGACGAGGACCGCTACTTCATGTCGGACAAGCCGTTTCGCAGCCTGGTTGGCTCACTCATGTTCGCCATGGTATGCTGCCGACCGGACATCGCTTACGCCCTCGGCGTGATTTGCAGGTTCATGTCTGACCCTGGCCCAGCCCACTGGAGAGCTGCCCTTCGGATCCTTCGCTACCTACGAGGCCACTCTGACTTCGGAATCACCTACGACGGTAGCAAGGGCCTAAACCTCCACGGTTACAGCGACGCGTCTTGGGCCGACGACCGCGACGACCGCCGCTCCACGACGGGCTATGTCTTCCTCCTCGCCGGTGCAGCTATCTCCTGGAAGTCACACCTTCAGCCGACGACGTCACTGTCCAGCACGGAGGCCGAGTACAAGTCCGCTGGTGCCGGTGTGCAGGAGATCCTCTGCGCTCGCAACCTTCTCTCTGAGCTTGGTTTCCCCTGTGCTGGACCCACCCCTCTCTTCGAGGACAATCAAGGGGCGATCAAGATTGCGCTCAACCAGGTCACCAGCCATCGCATGCGTCACGTCGACATCCGCCACCACTTCATCCGCCAACACATCTCTGCCGGCTCTGCCGAACTCCACTACATCCCCACCAAGAGTATGGTCGCCGACGTCTTCACCAAGGCCCTCAGCTCCCCTGCGTTCAAGCTGTTCCGCAACCTCATGATGCACCCCCCGCCGCTGAACATCCACTCAAAGCTTTCAAGACTTCCAGCTTCGAGTGTGGGAGCGTGTTGAAAGGGCAGAAAAAAGTCTGACCGCGCGACTAGTGCGGGGCACTACCATAGTCGTAATTGCGGGAGTACGAGTCGACCTTGAAATAAATTCACTCCTGAATTATCGTCAACACCGAGCCGACCCATGTCCAAGTAGTTAACACGCAAGTCTTCCGAATTCAATACCTGTCATCAGGATTGTCACCGCAGTAAGACGTATTCAGTCGAGCACTCCCACCGGCTCCAGCTAGCCCAGAAGCTTCCTCTCAGGACCACTAT
>CAXMPS010000486.1:0-5339 GCA_964194995.1 uncultured Gammaproteobacteria bacterium
GACTTCGACCAGAAAACGGCGTGCACCTCTCCCAGAGCGCGGGTCACCTGGAGGCCGGTAAGAATCGAGATGTCATGCTCGTCGGATGGCCCGCCGAAAATCACCGCTGGCTTTGACATTCAGACCTCATGGATAGTGATCCGGCAGATCGTTCTCGTAGAGCACGACATCTCCTGACGCCAGATTCTCTCTGACCCAGGCAACCGCTTCCTCACGCGAGCCGACGACGGTAACCGAAGCCGAACCGTTGGAGGAGCCATCAAGGAGAGCTCTTTGGTTGGTACCTCCGACGATCACCAGATCGTCGGCCTCCGTCGCCGCCCGTCGGGCAAACGCAACGTTCTCCGATTGCTGTCGAGGACCGAGTTCGACCATTCCAGGAGTCACCACGGCACTGCGCCCATTCCCACCGAAGCGGACGAGGGTGTCGAGTGCAGACGCTGCGCCATCGGGGTTCGAGTTGTAGGTGTCGTCGATGATCGTCACGCCCCGCTCGCTCACCCGGACGGTTTGACGATGCTCAGCGACGGGGAGATCCACCAACCTCAGGATGATCTCGTCGACGCTCATCTCCAGGGCGAGACAAATGCCGACCGCAACCGCGAGGTTGACTTCCAAGACGCCCTCGTCCACGTCGGCCACCTGAACCCCGTTGATCAACAGGGCGCGGTCCCTGACCACCACACGGGCCTCGGTATCTCCGGTGCCGGCCGTTATGACATCCATCGTCGACGATCTCGAACCGGCCAAGTCGGCAAGGAGGTGATGATCAACGCCGATCACCCCCACCTGAGCCTTGTCGAGAATCTCCGACTTGGCCGAAACGATCCTCTCTTCAGTCTTGAATCGTTCTAGATGGACCGGACCAATGGCGACAATTGCGGCGACCTTGGGAAGGATCCATTCGCAAAGGTCGGCAATCTCGCCGGGCCCGTAGGTGCCCATCTCCGCGATGAAGACCTGGGTCCCCGGGACCAGCTGCTCGTTGATGGCCCTCGCCAGGCCCATCCGATTGTTGAACGAGGCGGGGCTGGCAACCACCCTCTTCGACCCGCTGAGCAGGTGCACGACATAGCCCTTGGTCGTTGTCTTGCCATACGAACCCGTGATCGCGACCACGTCGGCTCCGGATGACTTCAACCGTGAAGCCGCCTTGACCACCCACTGGTCACCCAGCCTCCTCTCGACGGGCGTCAGAACCATCAGGGCGGCGTCGACCAGTGCCGGAAGCGCGAACAGCCCGATTACGACCACGAACGGGGACCGGATCAGGCCTCCAATCAGATATGCTGCCGCCGCCATCAACCCGGCGGCCACCGCGAGCCGTCTCAGCCGCGGCGTCCAAGCCAATGGCGAGGTCCGGCCTCGCAGAGAGAGGCCAACCGGTCCGATTTGGGCGAGAGCTACGAGGAATCCGAGCCAGGGGCTCCATAGAGCTCCGACTACCCCGACGAGCGCGACAAAGGCGAGCATCTGGTTGATCACTCCATAACCCCACCAGCGCAGGGCAAACCTCGTTGTCGACGGCGCCAGATAATGCTCTCGCTGCGCGATCCGCAGCCATCTCAGCCCGGCGGGAATCGAAGCTATGCCGCACGCCGCAGCCAGGGCCCACGTCACGGGTTCAATGCCTCGACAACCGCCTGGCGAAGCTGATCTGGAGCCTCGACAGGGGTGAGATGCCCAACGTCAGGGAGAACCCTAAGCGTCGCTTTGACACCGGCGTCCTTCATGATGTCCCGTGATGTTTCAGCCACCACGAGGGGGACTTCGTCGTCGAGCTCGCCCCAAATCAGGTGGACAGGCGATCGCAACTGCAGGAGCTGCTCCTCGTAGGACTCATTGACCACTTTCACCAGGATGTCCCGCATGACACCCGACACGGCTCGATAGTCGGCCGAGCCGCGCTTCCTCTTCTGCGCCTCCAGATGAGCGTCGGAGACGATACCGACACGATTGAGTGCCTTCACCGTCCGATAGGCGAGGCTGGGACGACTCGACAGAGTGGTCCGCACCAAGGGAACTCCGCTCAGCACCAGCGGCCCGACCCTGTCGGGGTAAGCCGCCGCAAGACACACCGCCACTCGCCCACCGAACGAGTGGCCAAGCAAGACCGGTGGCTCATCAAACTCGTCGAGGAGGGGCTCGACGGCTTTGGCATAGCCTTCGGCGCCTGACACCTCATCGGGAACCGGTGATGTACCGAACCCAGGCAGATCGGGTGCAATGGCGTCAATACCATGCAGAACCGAGGCGAAGTCACTCCCGCGCCTGGCCCAACCATGGAGCGCAAGGACCCGCGATGGAGACATTCCGGTGACCTGGGCAAACAGGGTCCCATGGGCGAAAGAACGCAAAGCCAAACTTCAATCCTCGATCATTCAGGGAGAAACGCCGAGAATACAGTCGAAGGGTTGCGACTCAGCGACATGGAGAAAAATTGAAACCGACCACACACGAGGCCATGGCGCCATTCCGGGCGTCGCTGCTTCGACGCGCCTCAGCGGTGGCTTGGGTGGTGCTCATCATTGTTGCGGCGCAAGCCGTGAGGACGGAGATATTTGTCGAACCGGGATTCTGGATCCCGATGTCGGCTCTCGCCGCACTCCTGATCGTCTCGACCGCCATCCGCTGGGAGAGCATGATGGCCACGGTGGCGGCGCCCTGGATCTCCGCGGCATGGCTCTCCGGTTTGGTCATCGGCATCAGCGCCCTGGCGATAGTCCCCGAGCTGACCGCCACTGCGCAGCCCATTCTGTTCGGCATCGCCGCCGTATCCGGCCTGCTCCTCGCGTGGTGGGCCCACGCGTTTATGACCGTGTTCATCGGGCTGGCCATGACATTCATCGCATTCCAATTGCAGCTGGCCGATGCCATCCCCGACGTGCTGGCCCCTGTTCTTACCATGGCAACCGTCGCCGCGGCCACGGCTCTGGTAGGACTGGAGTTCGAGCGAGAGGCAGTCAGGGCCATAGAGCGTGAGAGCCAAATCGATGAGCAGCGGCTCGACTTCGAGCGGCTCTATGCCGTCTCCTCCACTCTGGCCCGGGCGGAGTCGCTGGCGGAGATCGTCCCTCACTTGATCGGGACCATCTGCAAGTACCTCGATGCCGAGGTGGGCGTGGTGCTTCTCTACGATCCAGACCGTCATCGGCTCGAGGTAATGAGCCCGATCTGGGTTAATGGCTATCCCGTTGACGCCGATCCGATCAGCCTGGAGATATCCGCTCCCGGAATGGTCACCCAGGCCTACAGGGCAGCCAAGCCCCTCCTGGTGAAAGAGGTATCACAGGACACTGATGCGCATGTCCTCCTTCGCGAGCTCGGCATCAGTCAGGCTCTGGTTGCTCCACTCAAGGTCGAAGACATGCGAGTCGGCGTCATCATCGTGGGAGACCCGTACGAGGGGTCGTTCAGCGAGGAGCAGGCGGAACAACTCGGCTCTCTGGCCGCACCCGCCGGGCTCGTCCTGTCTCAGATAGGTCGGTACGAAGCTCAGGCCGAGACGGCCAAACGCCTCGAAGAGGTGGCCCAGATGAAGACCGATTTCGTCTCAACAGTTAGCCACGAACTCCGTACCCCGCTCACCTCGATCATCGGCTCTTTGGACACGGTGAACCGACCGGAGTTGGCCCCGACCGAACCGACAGCTATCAGACTTCTATCTACCGCGCGCAGTTCGGCGGGACGGCTACAGAGGTTGATCGACGATCTGTTGGTCGTGTCCCGAATCGACCGAGGCGCCATTCCGGTGCATCTGGAACCGATCAACGTGATGAAGGTTCTCGAGGAGGTCAATCGGGTGGCCTCCGTCGAGTCGAGCCTGACCGTCGACCCCGACGACCTCACTGTCGAAGCCGATCAGGACCACCTCACCCGCATCCTCATCAACTTGGTGGAGAACGCGGCCAAGTATGCCTCGGAGAGTGCTGTCGAGATGTTCGCCTGGGTGCAGAGCGGCCGGGTGATGATCGCCGTAGTCGACCACGGTCCGGGGATCCCACAGGATCAGCGAGAGCGAGTGTTCGAGCGGTTCACCCAGATCGACCAGTCAGACACCAGGGCACGGGGTGGGACGGGCCTCGGCCTCTCGATTGTGAGGAGCCTCTCGGAAGTAATGCATGGCACGGTCCGGGTGGAGGAAACCGAGGGTGGTGGGGCGACATTCGTCGTCGAGCTGCCGCTCGCTCCAGTCCTCCAAACCATCGAGTAGGCCCGCCTAGGGGTTCGGGGTTACTCGCCCTCTTCGATTCCAGCGGCCACAGCGTGAAATCCGCCGTCGACGTGGACGATCTCGCCCGATGTCATCGGGGCCCAATCACTCAGAAGGACGCACACCATTCGCGCCACGGGATCTGGGTCGGATGTGTCCCACGGAAGGGGCGACCGGGCCGCCCAGACCTTGTCGAAAGCGCTGAATCCCGGGATCGACTTTGCGGCAACCGTTCCCAACGGGCCGGCCGACACGGCGTTGGCCCTGATCCCGTGCGGTCCCAGGTCCCGGGCCAGGTACCTGGTCACACTCTGAAGCGCCGACTTGGCCACGCCCATCCAGTCATAAGCCGGCCAGGCCTGGGTGTTGTCGAAATCCATCGCAACCAATGCGCCTCCATCCTTCATCAACGGCAGGAGAGCCACGGCGAGGGTCTTGTATGAGAAGGCTGACGTGACAAAAGCCGTTTGCGCAGACTCGACCGGCGTGTTGAGAAAGTTTCCACCAAGGGCGTCTTCGGGCGCGAACGCAATGGCGTGGAGCGCACCGTCAACCCTCCCCCACCGCTGATCCAGGTCGGCGACTAGAGACTCCACATGAGACGAGTCGTTGATGTCGAGCTCTAGCACGGGGCATTCCTGAGGGAGACGCTGGACCGAACGCTGCGTCAGACGCATCCCTCGCCCAAACCCTGTCACGGCTATCTCGGCGCCTTCCTCCTGGGCGACGCGAGCGACGTGCCAAGCGATGGAGTCGTCCGTGAGGACTCCGGTGATTAGAAGTTTCTTTCCTTCGAGCAGCATCTCTCCTCCTAGTGTCCTGTCCGGTTATTCCGTTGATGAAGTCGGCGAGGGCTGGGCGTCGGTCGCAAAACCGAGGAGGCAGGCATAGCCGAAGCTACGTCGAGGACGAGAACGCCGCGAGCGGGGTGCAGACCCGTCGAATTCGCGACATGATTAGCCGGACAGGACACTAGAAGCTATTACCGAACGTCATGATCCCCCTGATCCCCAAACCCATGGTGAACAGCATCAGTAGGCCGTAATAGAGCGTGGGGCGCTTGCGGAACTGGGCCCGGTAGATGTAGACGAACGTAAAAGTCACTGCGATTACGACACCGTAGAAG
>CAXMPS010000487.1:0-7166 GCA_964194995.1 uncultured Gammaproteobacteria bacterium
ATTTTGAGTAGAGCACCTCACCGTCGACGGTTACGTCGAACACGCCCTTGGACCCGGTTGTGAAGGTCAATGTGTCGATGACGTGCTGATAGTTGGTCAGAAGCTCTGAGGCCGTGCTCACGGCACGGGCGGAATAGTCTCAGGGGACGCAATAGGTGATGTCGATCACATGCAAAGGGAATTCTCTCAGAAGAAGGTGGCCAGCTTAGGGCTTGCCCCCACAGAATCAGCCATCAGGGAGGCGCCCGTAGGTCCTGCCAGCTTGCGACTTGACCGGTCTTAGAGTCGTCGACTCGTCGTAGAAGCTTGGAGTGAATGTGAACGTTGATTCGTGGACCGTCAATTATCTGCCTGAAGAAGGAGGTCGATACACCGGCACTCTTGAAGTAGGCGAGTCCGGCTTGAACTTCGATACGTTGTATGAGTCAAGTAACAAGACGATCGTCAAAGCGATCTTCATGGACGTCGCCACCTTCGCAGCAGCCGGAGGCCATACGGTCTACCGGTATTCGAATGACGAGACGGCAACCATCGATCTTCCGGCAGCCGAGATCGCAGGTGTGGAAGCCACGAAGTCGGGCATGACCAAGCGGGTGGCGGTCACGATGAAAAACGATGAGCAGTTCGTGTTCGACTACGGCATGCTGTCGGTGAAAAAGCTGGTGGCGGCAATCGGGTCTATCGCGGGGCGTTGAACCGTCCTCGGACGAGGCACTCACTCCGGCCGTTGTGCGTATTCCGAGGCGCGACAGCGCGCCACCAAAAGAGTTCCGCATAGACCGGCTGACTAGGTTGCACGGCATGTACGAGGTGGCAGTTTTTCTTCACATCCTTGGCGGATTCGTCTGGATTGGAGGTCTTCTCTATCTCCAATCGATTTGGCACCGGATCATTCTCTCCGATAGCGACGAGGCGGCAAAGAGTTTGCTCGACACGATCAGCTGGTCGGGCAATCGTGTGATCGCGCCTTCTGCCGTGGTGGTTCTTGCTGCCGGAATAACGATGGTCTCAGTCAGCGAGGCTTGGGCGTTCTCCCAGCTATGGGTCATCCTCGCCCTGGTGTTGTTCGCAGTGTCCGCTTTCGGGTTCGGCACATGGACAGACAGGCTGTTCGCGGTGGCGCTGGCAAAGCTCGATGATGAGGGGGCATCCGGAACTGGCTACCGCACGGCCGCCAATCGGCTGATTCGAGTTGCTCGAGTCGACGGGTTCGTCACGATCACCATCCTTGCCTTGATGGTCTTCAAACCGGGCGTCTGAGCGACTTGCACGGCTTGGCTAGTCCCGCCACCATTCTCTTGGCGGTCATCGTGGTCAGCCTCCTGACCGCGGCATGTGGACCAGCGACCGGGGAAGAGCCGGAGGTCCCCGTCCAGGATCCGAGCCTCGTCGCCGCAGGTGAGCCTCTATACGCAGCAAGGTGCGCTGTATGCCACGGAAGCGACCTTCGAGGGACTGACCAGGGACCATCACACCTGTCGATCATCTACGCGCCGGGCCGTCATGTCGACTTTGCGTTCCAACGAGCCATCCAGCTCGGGAGCCCGCAGCACCACTGGTCCTACGGACCGATGAAATCAGTTGAGGGCCTGAACGCTGATGACATAGCCGCGATCACGGCATTCATTCGGGAAAACCAGAGAGTTCAGGGCTTCGAGACCTACCCGCCCTGATCGACGATTCGGACGAAACCCTGGACCCCCGATTCGGGCTCAAGCTCCAATGATGGGGCTCGGTAGGAACGCGATGACGACAAACCAGGCACCCACCGCGATGAGCACGAACCCGCTCCAGCGCTTTACCGCGGGCCCTGTCATCCTCATCGGTCGGAGTGACGAGGCGCTGATCGAAGCAACAGAGAGGGATGCGGTAGCGAGAAGCACCACAAAGACAAAGGCAGCGGCTCCGAACGCCGCCACGGTTGCGGCCTGTCCGACTGTCAGGGACTGCACTGCCAGACCGGCAAGCAACGGTCCAGTTCAGCCAAACCCTGCCAACAGGTAGCCGAAACCGTAGGCAAAATCCCCACCTGCTCGGGTCGCCGTCCTGGAAGGGGCCAATCGGCCCTCTGCTGTCCGAGCCACAACGTCCATCCAACCCATACGAAAAGAAATCAGGCGAGACTGTCGAAGGCCCAACACGATCAAGATGATTCCGACAGCGAGCCGGAAGGCTCGACCCGAAGGGCGGTCGAATTGGACAATCGAGGCCAGGGCGGACCCTCCCACGGCCAAGGTCAGCGCCAGGATTCCGAGGAGAAGTGTCGCACCTGCACCCACCCTCAAAGCAGACATCAGAGCAGACGCCCTCGACTCCTCACCGCGACGAGTCAGAAACGTGAGTAGGAGCGGAAACGAGCACGGTGAGAAGAATGCGGCAAAGCCGGTCAGGGCGCCGAGTATCAGCACACTGGACGTTCCTGCCCTTTCCGATTCGACAAAGCCGACAAAACCGAGATAGCCAAAGACGCCGACGACCAACAAGCCAACGGTCACCGTCACGAAACGAACCCGTCCCCGACGGCGGAGCGTGATCTCATCCATCAGACGTCACCTATCGGCCATGTCCACCGGTCATTCGTCGCAGCGTACGGCTTCGACTGGGTCGAAGGTCAAGTCAGGGAATCCCCACTCGCCCCCGGCATGGCCCGTTGCCTCCTGTGGAAAACTGGATAGCCTCGGGGCTTCGATGACACGACCCATCTTCCCCCAAAATGTGATCGCCGTGATCTGGGACTTCGACAAAACCCTGATCCCCGGCAACATGCAGGGACCGCTGTTTCGTCGGTTCGGGATTGACGAGTTGGCATTCTGGGACGAAGTCGACGGCCTGGAAGAGTGGTACCAAACCCGCGGCGCCACCATGATCGCCAGGGACCGTCTCTACCTCGACCACATCCTCACCTATGTACGCGAAGGCTTGATGCACCGGCTCGGCAACGAGTTACTTCGTGAGTTGGGCACCGAGATCGAGTTCTACCGGGGCATCCCCGACTTCTTCGAATTCGTGCGGAAGACCATCGAATCCGAGTCCTCCTTCGCCGAGCACCAGATCACCGTGGAGCACTACATCGTGTCGACCGGCCTCCGGCAGATGATCCTTGGGTCGGCGATCTCCCCATACGTCGAAAAGGTATGGGCCTGTGAGTTCACAGAGCTGGTGGCGCCTCCCGGATACGCCGAGCTCCAGGGTCAGTTGTTCTCACCCGATGGACAGATCAGTCAGCTCATCTACACCATCGACAACACCAGCAAGACAAGAGCGCTATTCGAGATCAACAAGGGAACCAATAAGAGCCCGGCGATTGACGTCAACGCCAAGATTGCTCGTGAAGACCGCAGGGTGCCGTTCCATAACATGATTTATGTAGCCGATGGGCCGTCCGATGTCCCGGTGTTCTCCATCGTCGAGGCGAACGGTGGACGCACCTACGCGGTCTACAAACCAGGGTCCGAATCCGCATTTGGCCAGGCCGCCCTGTTAGCCGAGCAGGATCGTGTCGACGCTTTCGGTGAAGCGGATTACTCCCAGGGATCACATACGGCGATGTGGCTGACCCACGCAGCCGAGGGGATCGCCCACCGGATCGTAAGGGATCGCGAGGAGGCGCTGAGTGAGCGAGTCGGGATTCCACCCCGCCACGTGACCGACTGATCCGTGGAAACGCTCGAAGTCACCGTCGCCACGGGGGGAGAATCCACGGTCGTTGATCTGACGCCGAGCGCCGAGCAGTTCTGCTCGGGGAAAGGCGACGGGCTCATCTCGGTATTTGTCCCGCACGCAACAGCGGGAGTAGCGATCGTCGAGGTAGGAGCGGGAAGCGATCGAGATCTGATGACGGCCATCGACGAGTTGCTACCGGCTGCCCCGGATCGGTGGATCCATGAGCACGGAACTCCCGGTCACGGACGCGACCACGTCCTTCCTGCATTCATAAGCCCCAGCATCACCGTGCCCGTTGTGGACGGGCGGATAACTCTTGGGACGTGGCAGTCGATCGTCCTGGTCGACACCAACGTCGACAACCCCAACCGCAGAGTCCGCTTCACCTTTATCAGCGGTTGACTTCTATCCGCATAAAGGGTCTCGTCTCGGAACGACGGGCAACCTCCTCGAACCCGCATTTCTCGAACATCGCGGCAAAACCCATCCATACCCAGAAGTCAGGCATCCGGCCCTTCTGCGGCTCCACCGGGTAGCCCTCGACCACCTCGGCTCCTTGCGACTCGGCGTAGTCGACTGCCGCTGCGAGCAGATCGGTGGCCACTCCTCCGCCCCGATGTTCCTTGGGGACGACAAAACACGTGATCGACCAGGCCGGGCGATCGTCGACCGGCTTCGACACCGGGGATCGAGCCAGCCTTCCGTACCAATCCCGCGGTCCGATCGCCACCCAACCCACCGGCTCGCCGCCTACGTATCCCAAAAGGCCCGGCACGGTCCCCGAGTCGACGATCTCCTTCATCAGGCCCTTGTTCTTCTCTCCCCCGTTCCGCTCGAACTCAGTTCCGGTCTGACGGAAATACATGCAGAAGCACCCGGCATCCCCGCCTTTGGGACCCATCACTTCAAGAAAGTCGTCCCATATGTCTGGTGTGAGCGGTTTGACCTCGATGCCACAACCATATGCGAGGGCGGCCCCGAAGGGCCGCCCTCGTGCTCCATTGGGTAGGAGCGACCTGTTACTTCGTCTCCTCCACGTCGTGATCTTCGCCGCCGCCCTCCTTCTCGCACAGGCGGATGAACTCGTAGACCTTGCGGTGGCCATCGTCGGTTTCCAGCACGACTTTGATGGCGTCATTGCACGGAGCCTCGGGAAACTTGACCTTCAGATCCCAATTCCCGTTCTCACCGATGACTGTGCTGTTCGAGCCGTACTCCGAGCCGATCCAGATCTTGGTTCCCGGATCGCCGGTTCCGTACCAGACGTCGTAGGGGACATCCTCGTTGCATGATCCATACTTCTGGTGAGCCGCGAACTCGTATTCCTTCGGCTCGTCGTTGGGCTCCTCTTTTGGTGCCTCCTCGGTCTTGTCGAGGTACACCTTTACCGAGGCCTGAGCTTCGTTTCCGGTCTCATCCAGAGCGGTGAACGTCGCCAGGTTGCCGCCGGACGACAAGATCAGGACGATTCGCCAGTGGCCGTCATCGGTCACATCGGCCTCGTACCCGGCCGCGAACACCTTGGATCCGGGTTCGACCTCGCCCTCAAAGGCGAGATGCGTATCCGTGAAGTGGGCACCGTCCTCGGGATAGAGAATCACGAGCTCGGGAGGCGTGGTGTCCTTCTCGGGCTCCTCCTTCTCCTGTTCCTTGTTCGGCTCCTCTTCTTCCTTGGACTCTTCTTTCTCGTCGACCACTACGGGAGGCTTCTCTTCCTCCTCATGGACAACGGACGTGGTGGTTTCCTTGATCGTGGTTTCTTCAGCGCCCTCGGCGACTTCATCACCCGGTGTGGCCATGAAGGCGAAGGCGGCACCTGCGATCAATACCGCAACAAACGTTGCGATGAAGACAAACGCCTTCCTCATGCCTTTAGCTCCTCGCTTCAGGCCTCCCAAGCGCGTCCCGCGGATCATTATCCCTCGCCGGCGGGGATCGAATATGGGTAGAACGACCCATGCACCGGCTCGTGCCCTTCGCGATCTGGAGCCGGACAATCCCGCCCCATCAGGTCTTCGCGCCCGATAATCGACATGTGGATCAGCTAGCCGAGTTCCTGGGTATCGAGACGTCCTCGCTGAATCGCACCGTCGCATCGATAGTCGTCATCGCGGTGCTTCTGCTATTGAGGTGGGGTGTTCTCCGTTGGTTCCGAGCCAACATCGACGATACGGAAGCTCAATACCGAGCGACCAAGCTCTCCAACTACACGACGACCGTCATCGTCGGGATCAGCCTTCTTTTCATCTGGATCGACGCCCTCGATTCGCTGAGCACCTATCTGGGCCTCGTGTCCGCCGGCATCGCCATTGCTCTTGGAGACCTCTTGAAGAACATGGCGGCTTGGGGCTTCATCATCACCCGTCATCCCTTTCGCATCGGAGACCGGGTCGAGGTCCGTGGCCTCAAGGGCGATGTGATCGACATCCGACTCTTTCGATTCACGGTGATGGAGGTGGGGAACTGGGTCGAGGCCGACGAGTCCACCGGCCGGATGGTCCACGTGCCCAACGGTGTCGTTTTCACAGATACGGTCGCGAACTACACCGAAGGATTCACCCACATATGGGACGAACTCCCGGTCCTAGTCACTTTCGAGTCGGACTGGGAGAAGGCAGAGCAGCTGCTTGGAGAAGCCGTAACAGACAGCGTTCCCGACGTGGAGGCTGCAGCAGGGGAACGGCTGAGGACCACCGCCGCCGAGTACCGGATCACCATCGGTGCGCTCACCCCAACGGTGTATCTATCCGTGGACAAGAGCGGGGTGATGCTCACCGCCAGATATCTGGTGGAGGCCGTGCAACGACGCAGCATCAACGCCCGACTATGGCGAGCCGTTCTCGAGCGATACGCGGCCGAGCCGACGGTGGCCTTCGCGTATCCCACGGTGCGAACATACTTGGAGGGTCCGATCAACGTATCCGGGCCCCCACTTGAATGACCTAAAGACAGCCACCAACATTCTCCGTGCCGCCGAGCACATCCTGGTGTTCACCGGAGCAGGGATCTCGACCGAGTCCGGGATCCCCGACTTTCGCGGTCCCGAGGGGTTGTGGACGAAGGTCGACCCCGACGACTTTCACATTGAACGGTTTCGGACCAACCCGGATCTGCGGAAGCGCAGTTGGAAGATGCACCTCGAAGGAGAGCTATGGGGAGCCCGGTCTGCGATACGGCCTAACAAGGGTCACGCCGCCATCAAACGGCTCGCCGACGAAGGGCGACTGGCGGGAGTGGTCACCCAGAACATCGATGGCCTTCACCACGCCTCTGGTCTCGACGGCGATCAAGTAGCCGAGCTCCACGGGAATGTGCGTGAGAGCCATTGTCTTGGTTGCGACCGACGGTGGCCGACAGAAGAAATCCTGTCCTGGATCGAAGCCGGAACCGAGGATCCTGTCTGCCCAGACTGCGGCGACATGGTCAAAACCACAACTGTCATGTTCGGCCAGATGCTTCCCGACACTGAGATGCGAAAAGCGATGCTCTTCCTCGCCCTGGCC
>CAXMPS010000488.1:0-1855 GCA_964194995.1 uncultured Gammaproteobacteria bacterium
CTCAGCGGCAGCGTCAGCGGTTTGTTCGAACATATTGAGGCTCAGTTGCAGCATGCAGATGACGGTGCCTGCCAGGTACGTGGTCAACTGCGTCCGCTCAAACGCTGTCTGGATCAGCCGCGCTGCGGCGTACCTGGTGGCGGTGTGAAGAGCAGGAGTAGCCTGAGTGGAATCCAGCGCTGCACGGCGGAGGTAGGCCAGCCAAAGAGCCCGAATCGCAGAGTGCATGCGATGGAGCGGGTAGCGGGACAGGCGAGTGAAATGGTCGGGTGGCGCCTCGCCGGTCATTGGTATCGACGTCACCCACAAGCTCAGGTAGTCGCTGAGCGCGCAGCCCACATCCCACAACGGATCTCCCAGTTGGGCGAGTTCGAGATCGATGAGCTTGAGGCGGGTCCGTCTTCCGGAGCCTCGCTTTCCATCCACCACGCAGTTATCCCACCGGATGTCGTTGTGAATCAGCGTCGTCGGCACCCAAGAGCCGCGCAGAGTATCGAGATGCTCGCCGAGCTCCGGAACCTGCTGGACGGTCTTGATCAGCTCGATGTTGGCGCTGCTGGCGTGCCCCACCATGTTCAGATCTGGCCGATGGAACGAGAGAACCCAAGGCGGGCTGCTGGCGAACCCGTTCGGCTGCCTCGGAGTAGGAGAAGAGGAGCTGTGCAGCGCTCCCAGGGCATTGCCAAGTGCACGCCCCAGTGTTATCGAGAAGTGGCCGACGTCGATGTGGTAATCGCGCAGCGTCTCGGCGTTGCCGACCAGCTCAACGATGAGAGCGTCACGCTCGACGTCGTAGCCGACGAAGTGGGCGAGATAGCGACCGAGGTCAGAGCCTCCATGAGTCGCCAGACGGCGATACGCCGCCGCCTCGTTCGCGATGGATCGAGAACCTTCAGGCCCGACGCCCTGCTTCACAATGTACCCGCGAGAATCCCAAGTCACCTTGTGGATCAGGTTCCGTCTAGCGACACGCACGACGGCAACGTGGGAACCCGATGGATCGAGGAGCCCTCGCTCTCGCAGATACGATTCAATCTCAGATACCGACATCACGATCAGCCCAACGCAGTGGAACGTGCCGCACCCCCCGCACAAGACCCCTGGTAGTCAGCCGCCGACCTACGGGATCCCCGTGACGGTCTCGGTAATCGTCGCAGTGATCGTCGGAATTCTGGTCGGAATTGTGGTCGTGTAGTCAGCAATCGCGGCACCGACACCGGTTACCCTCCCCGCTGGGATGGTGTCGGTGATGATGTCTCTGACGGTGTCGGTCAATGTCACCGTGATTGGAGCAACCGAGAGCGCTACGGCAGCTCCCGGAATTTCGCGCTCTCTCCGAAATGGCAAGAAGCGCTCCGTGATCGTTCCACGCAGGAACCTCCCAACGTCATCGTTGCCCGATGTCTGGTCATCGCGTCGTTCCCTGGCACTCATGTCAAACCCCCTCTCCCCTGTTATCGACGACCTATCCAATGCTACACGTCGAGGCGCGCACGCGCCTCGACAGTCCGCCAAGTGCTTCTGCAAACACCGATGGCGTCTCCGTCTCGTCTGGATGCGATCGTTACAAGGTTCGGCTGCTCGCCACTCAAATCGCCCAACCCAGGCCACGGCGTGAAGCCAGATTCCTTATACAAAGTCGATGGGCCGCGTGACCAGCCCATATCGGCACATATGCGCTACCTGAGAAGGTTCACGAGGGAGCGCATATTGCCTGTGGTCTCTGGGGGTGAACGCAACATCTGTCGGTGAGAGTGTGGTCTCTTATCGAGGTGGTTGTTGTGGCGAGGTTCAGCGAAGAGGAGCGGGTTGAGGTTTGGGATCGGTGGCAGGCGGGTGATGCGAACCGGTTGAT
>CAXMPS010000489.1:0-2992 GCA_964194995.1 uncultured Gammaproteobacteria bacterium
CGCTTCCCAACCGAGGATCCGGTCGAGTTCGATGGCATGACCCACAGACTCGTGAATCTGCAGAGCCAGCTGGCTGGCCTCGAGAATCAGCGTCATCTCCCCTTCGGGACATTGTGGAGCCGACAACAACGCTGCGGCCTCTTCGGCGATTCGGGGCGCATTGGCCAGAAAATCCCAACGACGAACGACCTCGAACCCACCGGTCTCGTATTGACCAAACGACTGTGGATAGGAGCGCACCTGGGTCTCGTCTTCGCCGACAGCGGTTGCACTAAAGCCACCGCCGGTCTCGACAAGGTGTTGATGGATCCGATGCCCTTGTGAGGACACGAACCACTTGTGAGTGTCCCAACCACCGATCGAAGCGTTCGCCAGGCTGATCTCGTCGACTTCCTGCATCGCACTCGTCACCGCAACAAGCAGGTCGACCTTCTGGGAAAGCGACACTCCGAAAAGAGACTCCTCGTGGGGCGTCTCATATTCGGCTTCAGCAACCGCAACGTCAGCCAGTTCAAAGGGGTCTCCCGGTACCGCTGCGGAGGCCTTTGCGATTTCGACGGCACGGCGCCCAGCGGATTGGAGACCGTCGGATGAAAGGTCGTGGGTTCCGAAGAAGCCCCACGACGACCCCACCAGAGCCCGTACCCCAACGCCAGCAGACTCGGTGCGATCCAGCTGCTGAACGGTGCCGTTGAAAACCCCGATGGCTTCTGATCGGGCTTCGAGATAGCGGGCGTCTGCGTAGACGGCCCCGGTGTCGAGGGCGGTTTCTACCGCTTTGGAAGCGTGAGCAAACATCTGGGCAGTTAACCAGGTGGAGCTGGGACCGTCGCCGGCGGAAATCGGAGTCTGACAGCTTCTTAGAATCCGCTTGTGAAGAATGAGCAGAGCTCCCTTCCGCGCTCGTTCTACGGCTGGCGCATCCTCGGTCTTGCCACCGTCACTGGTGGTCTCACCGGCCCAGGTCAGACGATCGGCGTCAGCGTCTTCGTCGATCAGTTCATCGCCGACCTCGGGATGAGCCGCTCGGGGGTGTCCACTGCCTATCTGATCGGAACCCTTATCGCCGCATTGGGTCTGCCGCGAATCGGTCAGCAGATCGATCGGGTCGGGGTGAGTCAAGCGATGACCGCTATCGGGATCGCCTTCGGAATTGCTCTCGTAGCAATGGCTGGTGTCCAGGGATTCGTGACCCTCACCATCGGGTTTGTATTGATACGCCTATTCGGTCAGGGGTCGTTGATGCTGGCAAGCACGATTGCGGTGACCCTCTGGTTCGAAAAGCGGCGTGGCACCGTTCTCGGAATCTTCAGCACCGGCACGGCGATCCTGATGGCATTTGTGCCGGTCGGGCTGAGTCTGGTGATCGAGGACTTCGGCTGGCGGGTCGCCTGGCTGGTGGCGGCAGTAGTCATCTGGGCGGTGGTTGTTCCTATAGCTCGGTACGGGCTGATCGACCGGCCCTCAGATGTTGGCCAGGTCCCAGACGGTCCAAAACCGATTAAGACGAGAGCACCGAAAGAGAAAGCCGGCGCTGATGCCACACGAAAGGAGGCCCTCCGTACAAAGAGGTTCTGGGTTCTGCTGGCTTCCACGGCAACCGTTGGCATGCTCTCGACAGCTCTCAACTTCCACCAGATCTCCCTGCTCACCGACGCCGGTTTGACTGCAACCGAGGCAGCGGTGATGTTCCTGCCCCAGGTGATCGGTGCGGGTGCAGCGGGTTTGCTGTTCGGATTCTTGTCCGACCGTCTCACCGGCCGCTGGCTGATACCGATGGCCATGGTGCTCCTGGCCATCAGCCTGTTGGCTGCGGCGAACCTCACACCTGGAATCTCGGTGGTGTTGTACGCGGTCAGTCTCGGGGCTGCCGGAGGCGCCACCCGCTCTGTCTCAGCCACACTCTTGCCCAGATGGTTTGGCGTCCGCCACATCGGCGAGATTCAGGGGACTGCTTCATTCGTAAACGTCGCCTCTACAGCCTTGGGCCCTGTGGCCTTCGCAGTTGCCAGAAGCGCCAGCGGTGGGTACAGCGGAGCAGCCACATGGTTCATCATCCTGCCGGTGATGGCTGCAATCGCCGCGACGACAATTCGCCCGATTCCGCCCAGCAGGTAATCCGGCGCCGTCGTTTGTGATGCTGCTCGCTTGCGGACACGAGCTGAGCTGAGTGACCGGCGCAGGCCGATCGCCGCCCATAGTCCAAGGGTCGACAACCCAAGACCGACAGCGAGGCTGGCGGCGAACCCGCCTGAACGGCTTCGGCAGCTCCAATGGGATGAGCGTCGGACGATTCGATCAAC
Source organism: uncultured Gammaproteobacteria bacterium (assembly GCA_964194995.1). Classification (GTDB taxonomy): domain Bacteria; phylum Actinomycetota; class Acidimicrobiia; order Spongiisociales; family ZC4RG35; genus JACZUI01. The sequence goes on from CAXMPS010000489.1 coordinate 2,304, forward strand.
TCGCGAACCACCTCCACGTCGTCGAGTTGGCTGGTCACAACAAACAAGAGAATCGCGCCTCCGATCGCTGCACCAAATGTGAACCCTTGATTTCTGGCAAAGAGGTGGGCAGCCCGACTCCTCCCAGCTTGGCGTCATCGGTGACAGTGCACAGCAGTGTCAGTGCTGGGTTTGTGCTCATCCCGACCCCAAAAACCTGGGCCGAAGAACACTAAGAAGACCACAAACAGTGGTGTATTGGTGGCAATCAGAGACCTGGCAGTCCTTGGCCACCAGAGGAGGGTAGACATCGAGAATTTCTGCCTTGCCGACCGACCCGACGTCCTCCTGTCAGTTCGATCGCCCTCGAATCAACCCGTTACCTCATGCTGAACGGTGGATACTCATCGGTCACCAACAGTGCTGCGTAGGCATTCACCCGCATCGCCCACCGTCCCACACCAACCACATAGTCGAAGAGACCCCGCGGGTAGCGACCGGTAAAGAGGATCGCGAACCAAGCGAAGAGCACTGCAAAAAACGCTCCGAGGAATAGAAAGGCAAGCACGAAGTAATGAGGGATTGCCAAGAACCACTTGATCAGGGGCAGCCACCGATTGAGGTCTTGTTTGACATCGGGATAGTCGACGTCGAGATGCACCGACTGGGCATCGACTGTTGACGGGTACTTGTCGGTGAGCAACGCCATG
>CAXMPS010000490.1:0-1536 GCA_964194995.1 uncultured Gammaproteobacteria bacterium
CCCAGGTCAATGGCGAGGAAAGGTCAGCCCCATTCCCCGGGGAGCACATGTTTGTGAGAAACCCAGACGCTATTCAATTTGGGTATGAGGTCGAGTCAGATCTGCAGAGAAGTCTTCCTGACGACGCCATCCAGATCGGCATTTCGTCGGAAGGTTACGCCCTCTGGTTTGCCGACTCCGACCCCGACTTCATCTACGTGGACTCCTCAGATCAAACCGAAGCCTGGGTGCGTGCCGTCGAATGGGGACACTGCGCCTAGCTTCGACCCCGCCCATATCGGCACATATGCGCTATCGGAGAGGGGGGGAGTCTGTCTTGTTCTTCGCCTGCTGCTGTCAGCGTGTGCGACGCCCAGTAGCGTCTGGTGCGGTACGAGCGCGGGAGGGACGATGCGTCGGCTCGCGTGTGTTGGGGCGATCGCTCTCTTGGCGGCAGCCTGTTCGGCAAGCGACGGGGTGAACGCTGAGCTGAAAGCGGCAGAGGAACGCTGGGCTCGCTCCGGTGTATCGGACTACACGCTGGAGATCGGCTACGGCTGTTTCTGTGTTCGCGAACGCATCGGTCCCTTCGCGGTCACGGTGCGAGATGGAGCGGTCGTCGAGATACGTTTCGACGGAGCCCCCATCCGGCCCGAACCCGGATTGACGCCGGTGGAAGTGTTCACCGTGGAAGGACTCTTCGAGAAGATCAGGTCGAGCCTCGACGACGAGATCACAGTCAGCTACGCCGAACTGGGCAACCCGACGTTGATCGATATCGACCAGATCCTCGACGCAGTGGATGACGAGCTGACCATCACGGCGACTCTCACAACCCCGTGAGCCCCCATCTCCACCACCCAACGACTAGCCCATAGCGGCACATATGGGTGCCGGTTGATGGTGGCATCGGCTTGTTCCTCTTATTCGCGAACGTCCAGGTCAACAGACTCATCGTCGGTGCGAGTCAGCGTGATTTCTGCGCCAGTCGAGCTTATGTACAGCGCTTCATCCGGTGACTCCAGGCTGATCTCTCCCGAGTCTTCGGGATCGGGCAGATCCAGTCCAACGGTGGCAGGCCCGGTCTCGACCTCCCAGAAACTCCCGTCGAAGTCAATCGGACCGAACCCACAATGAGTCCCAACCCTGATCCGATAGGGAACGCTCAGCTCCACCGGAGCGGAGTTGGGCCAGGAGCGGTATTTGAAGTCGGGAAGTTCCTCGGGCTGCCGATCCCCAACCGGAGGTGGCAGCGGTAGAGGCTCCGCATCGTCATGGGATTCAGTGACCAGAGGAGCCGACTGCTGTTCGGGATCTTCGCCGGTCCCAGAAACTGGCTGGCTCTCACATGCGGAGATCAGCATCAACAAGGCGAAGACGGATAGAGGATTGAGAAGACGTCTCACATAGATGAGACGCTACCGGCGAATCGCTTCGCTGACACCACACATATCGGCACATGTGCGCTAGCGGTGTGACGATTGCCGAGCCTACGGGCCGCCGCAGTGGGCGATCTTTGGCTTGTGGTTGCGGCTTGTGTCAGCGTAGGTCGCAGCC
>CAXMPS010000491.1:0-1453 GCA_964194995.1 uncultured Gammaproteobacteria bacterium
TGTCTTGTCCACCAACGAGGACCGACCGCCCCAAAGAACCCCTTGACATCCATACGCGCATCGATCTGCAGTGGGTCGGTCTGGAAGTCCCCCGTTTTGACGGACGGGTTGGGTGTGGGGATTATGCCGCATGTGCGGTCTCGTAGTCGAGTGGGCTGAGCCCGTTGTTGTAGCTGTGTCGGCGGGTCGGGTTGTACCAGCATTCGATCCACTCGAAGATCGCGGTGGCGAGCTGGTCGCGGGAGTCCCAGTGGTGTTGGTCCAAGAGCTCGCGTTGGAGCCCGGAGAAGAACGCTTCGGCGACAGAGTTGTCGAAACAATCGCCGATCGAGCCCATCGAACCCAGCAGACCGGCGTCACGAAGCCGGCTGCCGAACAGCCAAGACGTGTAGATCGATCCGTGGTCCGAATGTGCAACGACTTGGGCTTTGGGTGGTTGGCGTTGCCAAGTCGCCATCTGGATCGCGTCCGCAACAAGTTCGGCGCGGATGTGATCGGCGATCGACCAGCCGACGACTCGTCGCGACCAGGCATCGATCACAACAGCGAGGTAGATCTTGCCAGTTGCGGTGGGGTGTTCTGTGACGTCCATCACCCACAACCGGTCCGGGCCGGCAGGGTCAAAGGCCCGGTTGACCAAGTCGTCGTTGATGTCGCCGTCGCCGCGCCGGGTGCATCCCTGGTTCCGTTTCGGGTAATGGATCCCCGCCGCGCCACACGTGCGCATCAGGCGTTCGCAGGTGGTCTTGGAGCGCCGCACGCCTCGACCGAGGCGAAGCTCGTCACGAACTCTTGGGGATCCATAGCTGTGTCGTGACATCGTCCAGATGTCATGCACCTCGTTCGCTGCATAGGCCTCGGTCAACTCGGTGTCGGTGACTGGTTGTTTGAGGCGTTGATAGAAACCTGATGTCGACACCTTCATCACCCGACAACACGTCGAGACCGCCAGGTCCGAGCAATGCTCAGCAATGAAGGTGTAAATCATTTTGGGAGGACGTTCTCCGCCGCGAAGTAGGCAGCCGCCCGCTTGAGGATCTCCACCTCGAGCCTGGCAACCCGCAACTCGCGGCGCAACTGAACAAGCTCATCGCGTTCCGTGGTCGTGAGCCCATCGCCTCGCCGCCCCTCGTCGACGTCGGCCTGTTTCATCCAGCTACGTAAACAGCTGTCAGAGATCCCGAGATCCGTCGCGATCAGAGCGACCGGCTTGACTTTGAGCCGGGCCAACTCGACGGCGCGTTGACGGAACTCAGGTGGATGTGCACGTGGCATCTGGACTTCCTTCCCGAGACGACCACAATCGCCTCAGACTCGGTGTCCGTCAACCCGGGGGACTTCCAACTGGCCTGGCCTCCGAATCACGTCCAGTCTGACAAGAGGCCGGTTATCGGGTGGTATCTGTGATGCTCCGAGGATGAGCAGGTCGGGAGTCCTGCGACGGTTTCGCCGC
>CAXMPS010000492.1:0-2154 GCA_964194995.1 uncultured Gammaproteobacteria bacterium
GCCGTCGACTCCTCCATAGGAGTCAGGACGCTGGTCTTGACCGGAGTCCGACCCGGCGGCATCTCGTCGATAATCGAGACGTCGAGGTCGCCATAGAGGGTCATTGACAGCGTCCTCGGAATAGGGGTGGCAGTCATGATGAGAAGGTCTGGCACAACGTCAGAAGCCTTCTCCTTGAGCTCGACTCGCTGTGCCACGCCAAACCGATGCTGCTCGTCGACAACAGCAACGCCGAGCCGTGAAAAAACAACTCCTTCCTGGATCAACGCATGAGTGCCAACCAACAGATCGACCTGGCCAGAGGCCACATCCTCGAGCAGCTCCGCCCGGCTGATCTCCGGCTTGTAGTTGGCTGTCGCTCTAGATCCCGTGAGGAGGGCGAAGTGGACTGCGGGGCCGTCGTTGGTGAAAAGGCTGTCCATGCCCAGGTCGGAGCCCGGTCCGTGAAGGTCGGGTGACAGGCCGGCGTCCGCCAAAAGACTGGTGACACCGAGATAGTGCTGTTCAGCGAGAACCTCCGTAGGAGCCATGATCGCTCCCTGCCAGCCACCCTCGATACCGTCCAGCAGAGTCGCGATCGCGACCACTGTCTTACCGGATCCAACCTCACCCTGAAGCAGTCGGTGCATCGGGTGAGCCGTGCGAAGATCGCCTTCGATTTCGTCCAGGACTCGATGCTGCGCACCGGTCAACTCGAAGGGAAGTCCGGAGAGGAATCGGCCGCTGAGCTCGCCGCTCGGCTCATGCGGTATGCCGACGGCGTCGCGCATCTGTATCCGTTTCTGGAGGGCAAGCGCCAGTTCCAGGCGAAAAAGCTCGTCGTAGACGAGGCGATGTCGCGCAGGCCCGATACGGTCCATCGATTCGGGGAAGTGAATGTCCCAGAAGGCCTTGTCGCGGGACATCAGATGATTGTCGGTGATGATTGCCGGTGGGATCGGATCACCGATAGGCCGGGAGCGAGTGAGGGCATTGTGTATGGCCCGCCGCATGATCCCGGGGCTCACGTCGCCGGCCGACGAATGGATGGGCACCACCCGCCCCGTCTCCAGTGACTCGGATGGTGAATCCAGCACGTCAACCGCTGGGCTCTTCATCTGGAGGGCACCGCGGAAGGATTCGACGACCCCGGACAGGGCGACCTGTGCTCCCACGGTTAGCTGGCGCTGGCGGAATGTCTGGTTGAACCAGACGGCCTTGATCATCGCGGTGTCGTCGAAGACCTTCGCCTCGATGATGGCCAGGTTGCGACGGGGACGCCTGGTGCTCACCGCCTTCACTTCGCCGATCACGGTCACCTCGGCTCCCAGCGGTATCTGGGCAATGGGGACCTTGCGGCTCCGATCGATGTATCGGCGGGGCACATGGTGGAGAAGGTCGGCCACATTGTGAATCCCCGACTTGGCGAGCGCCTGAGATCGTTTCCCGGCAAGGCCTTTCACCTCGGACACGGCGACCTCGGCCAGCCGGCTCAGGCTTGCCATGAACGGTCACCTTGGCTGAATTGGCCCACAGCGCCACGGTACATCCGGAGTAGGACTTGAACCGGAACGCCGCTATTCTTTCCCGCGGTCACGCGGTGCCGATCGGCCCGTCTAATCTTCCGGCCCGTTCCAGGAGTCTTTTCATGTCTTATCGCTGTGAGATCTGCGGCAAGGAGCCAAGCTACGGCAAGTCCGTGAGCTTCTCCCACAAGCGCAGCAACAGGCGCTGGCTGCCCAACATCCAGAGGGTCCGTGTCAAACACGGCTCCAACACCCGTCGCGCCCGTGTCTGCACCTCATGCATCCGGGCCGGCAAGGTAGTGAAGGCCTGACAATGGCTCAGGGCGTGGTCAAGACCTACGACCCTGTAACCGGCGCGGGCGTCATCGTTCGGGACGACGACAAGTCCGAGGTTTACCTTCGCCCTGGATCTCTCAAGGGGTCCATCTTCCGCACTCTCAGACAGGGTCAACGTCTCGTGTTTGACGTAGTCGACGATGAGGGTCATCTCTTCGCCACTGCTCTCCGAATGGGCCAAGAGGGGTACTGATGAATCCAAGCCAATCAGCCGCAATCCGCGGCCGAACGCGATTGTGTAGGGTTCCGGCCCCCTAGAGCTACAGGAGGCTCAATTTGGTTGTTCAGGCCTACGTCCTGATCCAGACCGAGG
>CAXMPS010000493.1:0-3304 GCA_964194995.1 uncultured Gammaproteobacteria bacterium
TTCGTCCAAAGTCAAATGTGCTGAGTGGGCCACTTGGTCATTCCCGTTTGTCGACGCCGGCCAATGCGACATTAGGCAAAACCATGTCGCGCCAGGTGTCGTCCAGCCGTCACGATTGGTTGCATAGGAAATGTCACCCCGGTAGCCTCGCGCTGCGGACCACTCCTGTGGGCCGCCTGGCGGCTAGAGCCGTCGGTAAACCCTTGCAAGTACAGGGAGGTACTTTGATTACTAGTAACAAGCGATGGCGCTTGCTCGCGGTACTCGCGGTCTTTGCCATGGTGGTTGCTGCCTGCGGCGACTCCGGTGATACGACCGATACCACGGCTGCCGAGACGACCGAGACCACGGCCGCTGAGGAAGTCACCGAGACCACGGAAGCCAGCATGGTCGGCGGAACCGTTCATGGTTCCCTGACAGAGCCGCCTGCGATTGACCCGCAACTGATCAGCGACTCGGAAGGGTTCGAGGTAGGTCGTCTTTTGTTTGACGGCTTGACCCTCTACGACCCGGCCGGTGGCGCTGTCATCCCTGGAGTCGCAGAGTCCTGGGAACCCAACGAAGACAACTCGGTATGGACTTTCCATCTTGTTGATGGAGTGACCTTCTCCGACGGATCCGCGCTGGTCGCGCAGGATTTCGTTGATGGATGGAACCGTCTTGCCGATCCGGACTTGGCGTCGTCAGTGGCCTATCACGGTTCGCTCGCCGGGATTGCGGGATGGGATGACGTCAACGGTGGCGAAGTCTCAGGCGTGGTCGGCGACGACGTCGTTGAAGGCATCGTCGCAGTCGACGACCTCACCCTCGAGGTGACGTTGAACAGCGGACTGGCCTTCTTGCCGAAGATCGTCGCTCACCCGGCGTTCTCACCGATCAAGATTGAGCACACCCAGGCGGATGGTTGGGCTGACATGCCCATCGGTAACGGTCGGTACATGATGACCCAGCCGTGGCAGCACGAGGTCTCGATCAGTCTCGCACGCCACGAGGGGTACTACGGCACTGCCAGCAACCCTGACGCCGTGGAGTTCGTCCTGATTTCTGACCCGACAGTGGAGTATCAGGCTTTGCTCGACGGGCAGATCGATGTGTTGCTACTTGGCGACCCGGCTCTTTACGAGCAGGGCGAGGCCGATTTCCCGGACTCGTTCACGGCCTTGAACACCGGTTCGTTCGGTTATCTCGGATTCCCGACCCAGACACCTCCGTACGACGACCCGCTGATGCGGAAGGCGTTCGTACAGGCAACCGACCGTGAGGCAATCGCCACCCGGATCCTGAAGCGGGATGTGGCCAACGGCTTCGTGCCGCCGGTTGCAACCGGTAATGTGCAGGATCAGTGTGCCGCATGCGTCTTTGACCCGGAAGCTGCCAAGATCGCGTTTGACGAGCTTGGTGGTATCCCTGGCAACAAGGTGACGATCGCCTTCAATGCCGGCGGAGGCCATGAGGACTGGATCGAGGCTGTGGCCAATGACTGGACCAACAACCTTGGTCTCGAGGTCGAGTTCTTGACCCTGGAGTGGGCCGCTTACCTCGAGTTCCTCGGTCTCACCGGTGGCCCGCCCGCCGTTGAGCCGTTCCGTCTCGGTTGGCTCTGGGACTACCCAAGCGCCTACAACTTCCTGGGACCGCTGTACGACAGTCGGACTGCTGATAACTTCACGCAGTACAACAACCCCGATTTCGATGCACTCCTGGATCAGGCGACGAGCGCAGCCTCCGAGGAGGAGTCGATTCCGTTCCTCGAAGCGGCGCAGATCCTGCTTGGCGAGGAGGTCCCGGTAATGCCGATGACCTACGGTCTCGCTCGGACGGTGTACACCGATGCGGTTAGCAACGTCTTCTACAACGACTTCGGATTCTTCCTCTGGGAGGACATAGTCGTCAACGGCTGACAACTAGCCAGTTCCCGAGAGGGGACGAGTCAAAGGAAAGGGGTCCCATCTGGGGCCCCTTTCCTCAATGTCTTTTGGACGACATCTCGTCGCAATTTGAGTTGCGGGCAGGTACGGCACCACTACGATGCCCGTCGTGGTCAGATACACCGCCCGGCGTTTGTTACTGATGATTCCAACGTTCATCGGTGCGACCTTTTTGGTGTTCTTCGCCGGCTTCGCACTGCCCGGTGACCCGATCGCGGCGTTGGGCGGCGAGCGTTCAATGAACGAGTCGACAAGGCAGCAGTTGATCGAGCGTTATCACCTCGATGAACCGGTCTGGCAGCAGTACCTCCGTTATATGGGCGATGTGCTCCAAGGCGATCTCGGGGTGTCGATACTGCGGCGTCGCGAGGTAAGCGATATTTTTAGAGAGGTTTTCCCAAGGACCGTCAGACTGGCCAGCCTCGCCATCGCGATCGAGATCGTGATGGGATTGTCCGCGGGGATCTTGGCCGCGCTGAAGAAGGACAAGTTCTTAGATCAGCTTGTGCTGGTGTCCACCACGTTTGCGGTGGCGATCCCCGTGTTCGTGCTCGGGTTCGCGGCCCAAGGTATCTTCGCGATCAGACTCGACATATTCCCGATCGGCGGAATCCAAGACGGTGCCTGGTCATATGTGCTTCCCGCCTTCGTCCTGGCGACTCTTTCGCTTGCCTACGTCGCCCGTCTCACCAGAACCACCCTTTCTGAATCGTTGGGCGAGGACTACGTCCAAACCGCGAAAGCCAAGGGACTTTCGCAGGGTCGAGTGGTGGGCCGCCACGCGTTGAGGAATGCCCTCATCCCCGTGGTGACTTTCATCGGTCTCGATCTCGCTGCCCTGCTTGGTGGGGCGATCATCACCGAGACAGTGTTCAATATTCCCGGGGTTGGCCGGACAATCGTCCAGGCCATCGGCACTCGGGACCACGCCATCGTCGTGGGCCTGTCGATCGCCGCCGTCATTGTCTATTTGATAATCAGTCTCGTCATCGACCTCTTCTACGCCGTTCTCGACCCGCGCATTCGGTATGAGTGATTCCGGGCGGAAGAGCCCGGAAAAATCAGCAGAGGAGGCTTACCGGGAAGAGCACCGATTCGTCGACGAGGCCGTCGACTCAAAAATGACCGCTGTTCTTGCCGGAGACTTCGAGGTAATCGAGAAAGAAGCCGGGCTCTTCAGCGATGCCTGGAAGCAGGTACGCCGGCGGAAGTTGTTCTGGTTTTCCGCCGTTCTCATCGGAATATTCACATTGATGGCGATAGCTCCGGCTCTGTTCACGCTGCCATCGCCGGCCACACACGACCCACGCGAATGTTCACTTCGCAATCCAGAGACCGGGGAGTTTCAGGATCTGCTACAGCCGTCGAGCGAACAT
>CAXMPS010000494.1:0-5756 GCA_964194995.1 uncultured Gammaproteobacteria bacterium
CACCGACAACATGTTCGGTGACATCATCACCGATCTCGGCGCCGCGATCCAGGGTGGCCTCGGGGTGGCCTCGGGGGCGAATGTGAATCCAGCCGGTGTCTCGATGTTCGAGCCCATCGGTGGGACCGCTCCCGGGTTTGAAGGAACCGGCCAGATCAACCCGCTGGCAGCGATCGGGGCAGCCGGAATGATGATAACCACTCTCGGACACAGCGACGCCGGTGAGACAATCGACATAGCAGTCGGTGATGTCGCCGGAGTCCTCGGATCTCAACGAGCCGGCCAACTCACAATGACCACCTCGCAAATCGGTGATCGAGTGGCGGCATATGTGACAAACCCCACGACGGTCGAAGTAGCACCGTGAGCAAGACCCTCTTCGAAAAGGTCTGGGACCAGCACGTCATCGACAGCCCTCTCCAGGAAGCAGCCCGACGCGAGGCCCTCGCCGAGAGTGGTATGGCAGACCATGAGGAGATGCTGGGAGAGCGACAGGTCCTCCTTTATGTCGACCTGCACCTGGTTCACGAAGTGACGTCGCCGCAGGCCTTCGAGGGCCTGCGTCAGGCAGGGAGATCGGTGCGACGACCCGACCTGACTCTGGGGACGGTCGATCACAATGTGCCGACGATCGGGCGGGAGCTTCCCAACCCGGATCCCCTCTCGGCAAAGCAGATCGAGGTGATGCAGAACAACGCCCAGGAGTGTGGTGTGACTCTCTATGACATCTTCGATGAACGCCAGGGGATTGTTCACATCATTGGCCCCGAACAAGGATTCACTCAGCCTGGGATGACCATTGTCTGTGGCGACAGTCACACCTCGACCCACGGTGCCTTTGGAGCACTGGCCTTCGGCATCGGAACCTCGGAGGTCGAGCACGTGCTGGCGACACAGACCCTGAGACAATCGCGACCTAAGACCATGTCGGTCGAGGTCACCGGCGCGCTCGGGCCCGGGGTGACCGCCAAGGATGTGATCCTGGCGATCATCAACGAGATCGGTGTTCATGGCGGGATCGGCCACGTCATCGAATACCGGGGCGAAGTAATTCGCAACCTCTCTATGGAAGGCCGGATGACCGTCTGCAACATGTCTATCGAAGCAGGCGCCCGGGCCGGGCTCATCGCTCCCGACCAGACCACTTTTGAGTACATGAAAGGACGTCCCAAGGCCCCAAAGGGCGACGAATGGGACCGGGCCGTGGAGAGATGGCGCCGGCTTCCCAGTGATGATGACGCCACGTTCGATCGCGAAGTCGTGATCGATGGATCGCGGATCCGGCCATTTGTCACCTGGGGCACCAACCCCTCCCAGAGCGTCGCCATCGACGGCGTCGTGCCCCATCCCGAGGAAGTCCCGGCAACACAACGCGAGTCGGTGGAGAGAGCGTTGACCTACATGAATCTCACCCCGGGAACCCCTATTCGTGACATCTCAATCGATCGGGTGTTCATCGGATCGTGCACCAACGGTCGAATCGAGGACCTGCGGGCAGCTGCCGCCGTCATCGATGGCAAGAAGGTCGCCGGCGGGGTAAGTGCGATGGTGGTACCCGGGTCGGGGCTTGTGAAGCGCCAGGCTGAAGAAGAAGGTCTTGCCGAAGTCTTCAAAGCCGCCGGTTTTGAGTGGCGCGACGCCGGGTGCTCGATGTGCCTCGGGATGAACCCGGACATCTTGCTGCCGGGACAGCGGAGTGCCTCAACGTCCAATAGGAACTTCGAGGGTCGACAGGGCCCCGGGGGACGCACCCACCTGCTCAGTCCCGAGATGGCAGCCGCGGCGGCCCTCGCCGGCCACTTTGTCGACGTTGGGGACGGACCCTCGGCGGTGCCGGCATGAGGAGTGTCTCTACTGTGCGTGGCAAAGCAGTCCCCATGGACCGAGCCAATGTCGACACCGATCAGATCATTCCGGCAAAGCATCTGAAGAGGATCAATCGCACCGGCTACGGGCCGTTCGCCTTCGAGGCCTGGCGTCAGGATCCGGACTTCGTACTCAACAACCCTGCCTACGAAGGGGCGAAGATCATGCTGACCCGCGAGAACTTCGGCTCAGGGTCGAGCCGCGAACATGCCGTGTGGGCATTGGACGGGCTTGGCATCGAAGCCATGGTCGGCATCAGCTTCGCCGACATCTTCAAGAGCAACTGCTTCCAGAGTGGGGTCCTGACCGTGGAGCTGCCCCGGGTCGACATCGACTACCTCATGGACCTGTCCATCACAACACCGGAAACCGAGCTCGAGATCGATCTAGGTGAACAGACTGTCGGAACAGTCGACGGCGTGTGGGCGCATCACTTTCAGATCGACCCTTTCCGCAAATATCGTCTGCAGCGTGGTCTGGACGATATCTCGATGACCCTCGAGCTAGGCCCGGACATCGACGAGTTCGAGAGGCAGATGCCCGACTGGCTTCCCAAAACCAACTCTGATTAGCCGACTGCGGTCACCCAACGCCGCCACTGGAGGGATATCCAAGCCCTCCCATCAGAATGCCGAACTGATCGAACGTGAGTGACTGCGGTCCGTCGCTGAGAGCCGTCTCCGGATCGGGGTGTATCTCGATCATTACTCCGTCAGCTCCGATCGCCTGGGCGGCCATCGTCAGCGGTGGAACCAGGTCGCGGTCCCCAGCTGCATGTGATGGATCGACCACTATCGGCAAATGGGTTCTCTGCCGGAGAACCGGAACCGCCGAAAGGTCGAGAGTGTTCCTCGTCGACGTCTCGAAGGTCCTGATTCCGCGTTCGCACAGAATCACCTGCTGATTTCCCTCCGCCAGGATGTATTCGGCGGCCTGGAGCAACTCGTTGAGTGAAGCACTCATACCTCGTTTCAGCAGCACGGGACGATGTGTCCGGCCCGCGGCGGAAAGCAGCGAGAAGTTCTGCATGTTGCGAGTTCCGATCTGGAGGATGTCCGCAGTCTTGGCGACTTGCGCTACATCCTCAGGCGAGAGAATTTCGGTGACGATCGGAAGACCGTGTGCCTTTCCCGCTTCGACCAGCATCTCCAAGCCTTCGAACCCAAGGCCCTGGAACGAGTACGGCGACGTCCGGGGCTTGAAGCACCCACCACGTAAGACGGTAGCCCCAGCCTCCTTCACAACTTTCGCGGTAGCCATTACCTGATCCCAGGATTCGACGGCACATGGCCCCGCGATCATCACCATGTCCTCGCCACCAAAGCGAGCAGCTCCGACCTCCACGACCGTGCTCTGCGCCTTGTGCCCTCTGCTCCCGAGCTTGTAGCCCTGGGGAGTCGAGGTGGACAGCGGCGGCTCGGCTAGCTCCTTCCGCCCGCGGGGCTCTGTGAGTTTGGCCGCCGTCTCGACGGGCTTGGGCCTGAGATCTCTTGACGGGTAACTTCCGAGCCCCTTGAGAAATCTCACCTGCCGGGTGAGTGTGTCCATGAGACCTTGAACCCTCGGGTCTGCGAGATCGCCATCAAAGTCGAGATAGAACAATTCCTCGCGGGGATTGTGCGGTATGGGCCTCGACTCGAGCATGACCAGATTGATCTCGGCTTCCCGGAATACGGCCAACGCTTCCATGAGAGCCCCCGGATGGTTTCCCACAGCCATGACAATCGAAGTCTTGGCGGGAACACCCTCGGGCACTTCCGCAGGTTTGGCGGCTACGACCACGAATCTCGTGTAGGACTCGTCGATGTTGGCGATCCCGGTCTTGAGGATGTCGAGCCCGAACAACCGGGCGGCATCCTCGCTGGCAATCGCTGCGACGCTCGGATCGTTCAAATCCTTGATCCTCTTGCCCGATCCAGCGGTGTCGGAGAAGTAGACGATTTCGCAGTCGTCGAGGCCGGCCAAGAACTCAGAGCACTGTGTAACAGTCTGAGGGTGGCAGTAGACCCTGCGAAGGTCGGACAGCGACGAACCGGCAATGCCCAGAAGACAGTGGCGAACCCGAAATCTGACATCGCCAACGAAATGCAATCCACTGTCAAGCAGAAGGTCGTATACCTCGGAGATGGCCCCCGATGTTGTGTTCTCGATGGGAAGAACCGCGACATCGGCAGAATCCTCTCGCACCGCGGCAATGGCATCGGCGAAGGTCGCCGATCGGACGTAATTGACCTCGATCCCCTTCGCATCAAAGAACTGCTTCGAAGCAAGCTGGCTGTATGAGCCTTCGATGCCTTGAATGGCCACCGTTACCGAGGCAGGGTCGGCCTCGGATCTACCAAGGGCCTCCTGCTGCAAACGTACCGAGTCGTTGATGATCTCTCGCCACAGGCGGTTGACCATGCCCGAGTCGAGATCATGGTCCATTCCCGACGCGATCCGATCGGAGATCAAGTCCTCTTCCCGCGCCTGGTCGCGAGACGGGCGATGGTGGAGACCTTTCTCCTTTGCCATTCTGGCGCTGTGGGAGCGGCGCTCCGCTAGCAGCTTGAGAATCTCGACGTCAACCGCGTCGATACTTCGCCGGATTTCGTCGATGTCTTCGGGTTCTTGATTTGGCTGGGGGTTCATAAGGTTCTCACTCACGCGTTGAATTGATGTCGGTTACACAAGGAGCAGCGGAGGTGAGGTGGTTCGGCGCTAGGCGCCGAAATAGACGTACCCAAAGAAGCGCCGGCCGGCGCTGGAGAGTGGAAAGGCGTGGTACGTCCTCATCTGCGAGCATTATCTGCCCCGAACCCCGATCATGTCAAGCCTCAGCCTTGGCACCGGCCTCGGGCTCGAAGGAGGATCAATAGATATGCCAACGATCGAATGGCCCCAAATACTCGCTTCGCTGACCCTCGTCCTTGTGGCGGTGGGGCTTTCGCTGTGGAAGGGATTGAAGGTTGAGAGGTCGATTCTGTGGGCCTCTTTGCGCGCCGCTGTCCAACTTCTCGCCGTGGGTGCTCTGTTCAGCCTCATATTCGAGTCGACAATCGCAATGACCTGGGCAGCAATATGGGTAGCGGTGATGCTCTTGGTCTCGGTAGAGACGGTCGCCCGGCGCGCCAAGGGGATTCCGGGGCTCCGGCTCAGTGCCCTCGCCTCGCTGGGTGGTGCTTTGCTCGTCACACTGACCCTGGTGTTTGGTCTTGGTGTCTTCGATCTTGAACCCATCACTCTGGTCGTCATCGCAGGAATCACATTGGGCAACACGATGCCTTCTGCGGTCCTGGGCGCCAAAACGGCTTCGAAGGCCTTCAAGGACAACCCGAATCAAATCGAGGGACTTCTTGCGCTCGGTCTCGACCGCGACATGGTGGCCCGATTCATGACGCCGCAGGCCGTGCGTTACGCCCTCATCCCACATATCGAGCGGACCAAGGTCGTGGGGCTGATCGCACTCCCCGGAGCGATGACCGGAATGCTCTTGGCCGGTGCGGACGCCCTCGATGCAGTGCTGGTGCAACTGGTCATCATGTATCTGATCCTGGGATCCGTCACTATCGCAGTGGTGGCCATCGTGACAATTGTCGCTTCGCGGGCCCTGACCGCCGACATCCGATTGTCGCCATGGGTCACTGAGCAGAACTAGGTTTCGAGAAGCTAAGGAGAAGAGTGGTCGACTACATCACCGACGAGCCACATCGAGGCGCCATTGGCGACCTCCGGGCGTTCCAAGCTTCGGGGCTCGTCGGGGCACGACGCTTCATCCGCGGAGAGCTTCCGGGTCTTCCGCTGTCACGGCTGGTCGGCATGCGAGTCACGGATGCCGGCCTAGGCAAGGCAACGTTTTCGATGCCAATGACCAACTGGCTTGATGACGGATTCGGAATCAAGCATGCCGG
>CAXMPS010000495.1:0-1759 GCA_964194995.1 uncultured Gammaproteobacteria bacterium
CAGGTCATTATCAGGACAGCATCAGCGATGCGTCAGCCGGTTGATCGGGTCAGACCCCACCCGGATCTCAAGGGGTTGCCGGTAAGTGCTGGGCCAGTGTCGCTCCTTTCCCTCGCTTAGGGCAAACAGGATGGCATCCACGGCTGCCACGGGGAACGGGAGCCGACCGAGCTGGAGCTATCAGCTCAACGAGGGTCTCACCGCCTGACAGGGTGCGGGCCATACAGCCCACATCATCCCTCCCAGCCGGTTATGCGCTACCGCGATCCGTTTGTGTCGCGGAGACTTTGACTGAGGCAGGCACATCGTTCTATTGTCGAATTACCGATTATCGGCAATCGAGATTGCTGCGCACTTCCTGCGGATAGCAATGACGGACCCATTCTGTGCTTCGACATGACGAGAGGCAGGAGGAGAAGAGCATGAAGAGAGCATCCGTTACCGCATTGGTGATGCTTCTGGTGTTGAGCTTGGCGGTGGTCGCTTACGCGGAGCCTGGCAAGCCGGACCGTCCTCATCAGGGTGTCGGTAACTTGAAGTTTTTCACGACTACCGGTCCGTTGGGTGAGGATGAGGTCGGGAACGTTCTGGCCCATCATCACATGTTCGTCGAACTCGGTAAGGCCCCGCCGGTCGGTTTCCTGACCGCCGACGAAGACATCGTCTTTGACGTCATTGGACCGTGGGTGCTAGAGGCAAAGGAAGCCCTCGGGCCTGGCGGAGTCTTTGTAGAGACCACGCCTCTTGGGGTTGGGCGACGACCCGACATCGTCAAGCATGTAGCGGACACTGCGGGGTTGCCAACGATGTTGGTCACCGGGATCTATCGGGAACCCTTTATGCCGCCCTGGGTGTTCGACGCGACGGTCGATGAGATCGCAGATTTCATGTGGGGTGAGCTGAAAGAGGGCGTGGGCGACACCGGTGTACCAGCCGGTTTCATCAAGCTCTCTCAGAACGCCACAGGGATGACCGTTACGGAGAGGAAAGTCCTGGAAGCGGCATGCATAGTGGCCCGGAGAAGCGGCGCGACCATTGCGAGCCACATCACTGCTGGACCAACAGCTCTCTCGGTCATGGATGCGCTTGAGGGTTTCGGGTGTGACCTCGACCGGTACCGGTTTGTCTGGATTCACACCCAGTGGACCGCGTTTGCTGATACGACGCTCGAAACAGGGGACCCGGGCAACGACCCGGGCACGGACTACCTTTTGGCGGCTGCGGAACGCGGCGCCTTCATAAGCCTCGATGGCATCGGTAGTTTCTTCTGGGGCGTCCCGGGCGCTGGTGGTTTCGATGAGAACCTTGCGTGGATCGAACTTCTGGTTGATGAGGGCTACGAGGATCAGATCATCATCGGGGCGGACACCGGTTGGTTCGACCCAGGAATCCCTCCATTCCCAGGGTTTGAGATCGAAGAGGTGAACGGCGACTGGCGCCCCGCTGGTGTCGCTGGAGTCGATGGCTACCTGATGCAGGATTACAACTCCATCTTTGAGTTCGCGGTCTTTCTTGAGGGCCGAGTCTCCGACGAACTGATTGAGAAGCTGATGCACGACAATCCGTGGAACGCGTACTCGAGAGCGCCTGTCCACGGCAAATGGCGTCAGGGACCGCGGTGATTCGAGAACGCATTCGCTTGGCGTAGCGCTGGACTGGCAGGCAGGGACCTCTCGCCGCTCGGTGATGCGAAACCACCGAGCAGTCGAGGGGCCCTTGGCCGGGCCTGTACCCGGCGATCAAGAGCCGTCAGACTGTC
>CAXMPS010000496.1:0-1670 GCA_964194995.1 uncultured Gammaproteobacteria bacterium
CGGGAGCTCAAGCGACTGCAGCCGATCGTGGACGACATCAAGCGTCACGAGGAACGACTGGCGTCGTTCAGCGAAGACGAACTCAAGGCCCAAACCGGCCGGTTACGTGAGCTGATCGCCGAGCGGATCGGGGCCCAGCAGGAAGAGCTCGACCGGGTTCGCGAGGCCAAGCACGAATGTCCCGACCCCGCCGAGCGGCAAATCCTCGAGGACCAATTTCAGGAACTCGACGCCGAGTACCGGAAGTCTTTGGCCGCGGTGCTGGATGACCTCCTCCCGGAGGCGTTCGCCACCGTCCGGGAGGCGTGCCGGCGGTTGATGGGGACGACCGTCAAGGTGACGGGCAACGACCTCACTTGGGACATGGTGCCGTACGACGTCCAACTGATCGGCGGCATCGCTCTCCATCAGGGCAAGATCGCCGAGATGGTCACCGGCGAGGGGAAGACTCTGGTCGCCACACTGCCGGTGTACCTCAACGCGCTGACCGGACGCGGAGTGCACCTCGTCACCGTCAACAACTACCTGGCCCGGCGTGACTCTCAGTGGATGGGGCACGTGTACAAGTATCTGGGATTGACGGTGGGGTGCCTAGACGACACGGAACCCTCTTCCCTCGCGCGGCACGCCGCCTACCGGTGTGACGTCACCCACGGGACCAACAACGAGTTCGGGTTCGACTACCTGCGCGACAACATGGTGTACCAACTGGACCAGCGGGTGCAGCGCGACCACATCTACGCCATCATCGACGAAGTCGACTCCATCCTCATCGACGAGGCTCGAACCCCGCTGATCATCTCCGGCCCGGTCGGGACTTCGGAGAACGAGAAGTACGCGGAGTACAACGACCAGGTGGCCCGGTTGATTCGCCGGCAGACGGAGATCGTCAACGGCACCCTCAGCGAGGCCGAACGACTCCTGGAGAACGAGGACACCCGATACGAGGGGGCCGTCAAGCTGTACCAGGCGCACCTGGGCATGCCCAAGAACAAGCGGCTCCTGAAAATGCTGAACGAGCAGGGACTCAAGCAGCAACTGCAGCGAGTGGAGCTCGACTCCATCGCGGATCGAAAACTACCGATCCGCAAACAAACGATGCGGGGGATCGAAGACACCCTCCTGTTCGTGCTCGACGAGAAGGGCCACTCCGTCCATATGACGGATCAGGGGGCGGAGCAGCTGTCGCCCGACGACCCGACGTTGTTCATCGTGCCTGACATTTCCGAAATCATCCACGAGATCGAACGAGATGAATCGATAAGCGCGGTCGAGAAAACCGAGGCCAGGCGCAAAGTCGAGAGCGAGTACGCGGTCAAGAGCGAGAAGCTGCACATCATCCACAAGTTGCTGCAGGCGTATGCCCTTTATGAGAAGGACGTTGATTACCTGCTGCAGGATTCTCAGGTTCTCATCGTCGACGAGTTCACCGGACGAGCCATGCCCGGCAGACGGTGGGCGGACGGGCTGCACCAGGCCGTTGAGGCCAAGGAAAAAGTCGAGGTCAAGGGCGAAACCCAGACGCTCGCCACGATCACCATCCAGAACTACTTCCGGATGTTCGAGAAGCTGGCCGGCATGACCGGAACCGCGGAAACGGAAGAGACGGAGTTCTATTCCATTTACAAGTTGGACGTCATGGTCATCCCCACACACCGGCCCATCCGGCG
>CAXMPS010000497.1:0-2949 GCA_964194995.1 uncultured Gammaproteobacteria bacterium
CCGAGAACACCGACTGATGTCCTCACGACCCATTCGACCCCGCACATAACCGGCAATCTGTGCGGCCCAATACCGCTCCATATGTGCCGTTATGTGCGGGTGAGCAAGCCGCCGCGGAGAGGTCGTTCATTCGGCTTGCCGAGCAGGCGTTGAAAGGTATGGGGTCTTCCAGCATGGCGAAGCCCCTGATGTGGACATGACCATGGGACCGACGGTGTGAGTAATGTGATCGAAGAGGTTGTTGTATGAACAACACCAAGGAGCATTACTACCGAAGTCTGTTCTGGGTTGCCGCCGCCTACGACGTCATTCTCGGGATCGTCTTCCTTTTCTTCACCGTTTGGGTAGCTGAGCAGCTTGGGTTTGTCGATGAGTTGCCTTCTTACGGCGGCTACATCGCACTCCTGGCCGCTTTCGTCTTTGTCATCGGGGTCGCCTACGTATATATCGCCCGAGGCGACCTAGTGCGGAACAGGGATCTAATTGCAGTCGGCGCGCTGTACAAACTCGCTTACTTCTCGGTGGCCGCGTACTACTTCGCGGTCGGCGACTACCCGCATGCGATCTTTATCGCCTTTGGCGCGGCAGACCTCGTGTTCCTGGTTCTCATGGTCGAGTGTTGGTGGTATGTAGGCCGAGTCGAGAAGAGTGCGGGCGCCATTCCCTCGGCCACCGGCTGACCAAGACATCTGGTGGGGGGCCGTCGCCGGAGATCACCAGACGTACTCGGCGCCGACCACCAACGTGAGACCGAGCACGATCATTGCGACGTGGATGCCAATCAGCGCCCATCGGCCTGGTGAGAACGGTGCGTCCAGAAATCTCGGCACTGGGACGAACCGGTACCAGAACCACAGTCCGAGAATCCCTCCGAGCATTACCCCTCCAGTGATGAGCAGCCAGCCCACTCGGGCCGGCCACTCCACAGGCAACGCCGTGAGACAAATGGCGAGTAATCCCGCGCTCACCAGGGTGGAAGGCAAGATCAACAGGTACCGGATCCGAGGACGTTTGATGCTGAGCACAAGCGACGTCGGCATCAACACCCAACCCCCGGCCAGAGATGCTGTGGTCACCGCAGAAACGTCAAGCGTTGTGCTGCCAAGAACAAAGATGGCGCCCAATGCCACCGAACTAACCAGAGCGAGGCGCCGTACTCTTGCCAGTATCTGCGGGTGCAGCCCCATCTCGCTGCCGGGTGGCGCCACACTATCGTCGGTTGGCGTGTCACGCCCAGAATCGAGAGTCACCGCGGCATGCCGCCGATCAGGCTCTCGCATGTGATCTGAATGCGTCGTGCCGACGTCGGGTCGAATCATGCGAGTACAGCCGGAAAGCCAAGTTGATGAGGCCCTCTTCGAGCTGTTCGACCGACATCTTGCGCGGCCTAATGTTGACGTCAAAGAGCGTGCACTTCTCCCATGCTCCATCCTCGAGTAAGCGGCCCTCGTCACGTAGTCTGGAGTAGAGCGGAGTTCCGGGGAACGCCGTCATGACCGTGATCTGAACATCGAACGGGAGAGTCTCCTCGACGAACTGTTCAATGGCCTCGAAGATCTCAGGCCCATCGCCATCGAGACCCAGCACAAAACAAGCATTCACTCGGATGCCATGAGCCTGGATCTGCTCTATTGCACTCCGGTAGGCATCGTATTGGCTTACTTTCCAGTTACGTTTCAGTTCGATCCCTTCCAGCCCCTCTCTCCTTGGGCTCTCGAAGCCGATGAGAACTTCCTGACACCCGGCTTCTTTCATCAACTGGAGCAGTTCAGGGTCTTCGGCAACCGCGACGTCGCTCTCGGTGAACCACTCCACCCCTTCGCCAGCAATTCCTTCCATGAGTCGTCGAGCATGTTTCTTGTTTACAAACGTGTTGTCGTCTGCGAACTCGATGAACGCCGATGGCCAGATCCGTTTGATGGCCCGGATCTCGTTGACGACCCGGTCTACGGGCTTCACCTTGTAGCGAGGGGTGAGAAGAATCGACGCTGCGCAGAAGTCGCAGCGCCAAGGACAACCCCGCTGGGTCTGCACGGTGAGACGGTCATAACGCTCCGGCTGGAGCAGATCGAGCCGTGGTAGCGGCGCATTGACGAGATCAAACTCTTCGTTGGCCGTATAGATCCGTCTCATCGATCCCGCCTCGAAGTCGTGCAATAGCCGGAGCCACGACACCTCACCCTCCCCGACTACGACCGCGTCAAAGTGTCCCAGGGCCTCCTGGGGAAGGACCGTTGCGTGGAGGCCGCCCATCACCGTCTTGGCTCCAGCCCGCCGGTATCGGTCTGCTAGTTCGTAGGCATCTTTTGACTGAGCCGTATACGTGGAGATCGCGGCCAGGTCACACTGCTCGAGGCTGTCGAGGTCGGCAATGTCGCGGACCTCGTGATAGGTCACCTCGTGTCGCTCAGGAGTCAGTGCTGCCAAAGTGAGCAGTGAGAGGCTGGGAAGCGATTGGATGGCCTGAATCCTCCCGATGGCTCCGGGAAGGCTCATTCCAATCTCGGTGAGCGTCGGATCGGCCGCCCGAAGGCCACTCATGGCGATCAAAGCGATTCTCATTGCCGTAGCCTTCCTCGCTCATGAGTGATCATCGGTGACGAAGGACCCTCCATCCCAAGCTCACAAGTAATCACGATCACGACACGGCGCACTCGCTGCCTTACACCGCCGACCCTAGTTGACACTGATTTAGCCATCGGCGGAGCCTCCACCCCATCGGAAGCACCCCGTCCGTCGAGCGAGACGAAGCGCACCACTTTCAACGGGCCCTGGACTTCTCAGCCCCGCACATAACCGGCAATATCTAGCGCCCAAATCCTGGAATCCCGAGAATCCGAGGGCGCTCAATATGTGCCGTTATGTGCGGCACCTGCTACCGCCACGATGCTTTCCGTGGATCGGCTACGCCGCAGTCGTGTAGGTTCGAATCGACAGATCGCCGATTCA
>CAXMPS010000498.1:0-4191 GCA_964194995.1 uncultured Gammaproteobacteria bacterium
GAGCCAGATCATCAGGACCCACCGGCTCATGTGTCCCCGGGTGAAGCGGAGGTGCCGGAGGGTTCGGAAGGTCAGGGACGATGTTGTACCAATGGGTGGGAAGTTCGGATTCCGGGAGAGTGATTTTTGTAGCCATATCCCAAACCTACGCGCTCGGGCGACGTGCTGTCGGACAAATGATCGTATATTTCCACCTAAGGCAGACAGACCAGAAAGGCATCATGAGCCGATACGACCTCATAACCAGACGGACCGCCATCGCAGATCTAGGGAAGGCGGGTCTTGCCGTGATGGTGTTCGGCGCCGCAGCATGCTCACGGGAGCAGCCGGTCACGGCCACTACACAGCTGGCGGACCCGGAGTCCGCTACCGAGTGGGAGCGGGTGGTACTAGGCAACGTCTCCGCCTACATCCTCTACCGCAGTGGCGAAGCCGCCCTCGTCGACACCGGCAACCCGGGAAGTGAGCAGGCCATCGAAGCCTCCCTCGCCGACGTAGGTCTTGGCTGGGATTCGGTTGGTCATGTGATCCTGACCCACAATCACGGAGATCACATCGGCAGCCTCGGCGCAGTCGTGACAGCGGCCCCAGACGCCGAGTACTACGCGGGTCTACCCGACGCCCCGGCGATGACCGAATTCGTCACCCCGATCCCCATCGCGACTGGAGACAAGGTCTTTGACCTCGATGTAATCGAAACACCGGGCCACACCCCCGGTCACACATCCATCCTCGACTCCAATGCGAAAGTGCTCGTGGCCGGCGACGCTCTCTTCAACATCAACGGTGACCTTGCCGTGTCGTTGCCACAGTTCACGGAGAACCAAACGGCGGCCAGCTCCTCGGTCAAGGTCCTGGCGCAACTGCAGTACGACACGGCCCTGTTCGGTCACGGCGACCCGATCCTCACCGACGCTTCCCAAGCCGTGGCGGCACTGGCCGCCGGAGCCTCGTAGGCAACAATGTCACCTGTGGGTGAGATCCTGGTCGGTCTCACTCTCGTCGCCGGGCTGCTCGGGACAGTTCTCTTTGTCTTTCCCGGGCTCCTGATCCAGGTGGGTGCTCTCCTCATCTGGGCCGCCGTCGATGGTGGCCCAATCGCCTGGACGGTGGCGATAGTCGCCTTGTTCATCGCCGGAGCGGCGACATTGGCCAAGTACTTGATTCCCGGAAGAAAGCTGAAACAGGCCGGTGTCCCGACGATCGTCCTCGCCCCGGCCACAATTCTCGCCATTGTCGGGTTTTTCGTGATCCCTGTGATCGGAGCACCGATCTTCTTCGTGGCCGCGGTCTACCTGATCGAATTGCTCCGGGTCGGCTCATCCGAGGCGTGGCCGGCCACCAAGGCTTCCGTTGCCGCGGTCGCCATGTCGGTTGGCATCGAGTTCGCCGCCGCCCTGCTCATCCTGGGGGTGTGGACGCTTACTGTTCTCATTCGCTGAGTCGTGAACCCTCTGCTCGGGTGCGAACGGAGAGGTCAGTCCTCGGTAGAGACAGCCGCCTTGTCGGCAATCTCGCTGACGATCTCGGCGTTGGCCAGGGTGGTCACGTCGCCCAACTGGCGGTGCTCAGAGATGTCCTTGAGGAGACGTCTCATGATCTTGCCCGATCTTGTCTTGGGCAGATCATCGGTGAACACAATCGACTTCGGCTTGGCGATCGGCCCGAGTGTTGTCGCGACGTGATCTCGAAGCTCGCTGAGCAACGCCTCATCGCCCTCAACAGTGCCGCGCAACGTCACGAATGCCGCAATGGCTTGGCCGGTGACTTCGTCCTTGCGCCCTACGACGGCAGCCTCGGCGACTGTCTCGTGGGACACGAGAGCCGACTCGACCTCTGTGGTCGAAATGTTGTGACCCGCCACCAGCATGATGTCGTCCACTCTCCCCAGCAGCCAGAAGTAGCCCTCGTCGTCACGTTTGCATCCATCCCCCGGGAAGTAGCTGCCTGGAAACCTCGTCCAGTAGGTGTCGATGTAGCGCTGGTCGTCGCCATAGATGGTCCGTGCCATCGAAGGCCACGGCCTAGTGATAGTCAGAAAACCGCCACCGCCGAGGGGGACCGATTTCCCGTCCTCATCTACGACGTCGGCGGCGATTCCCGGGAAAGGGATTGTCGCCGATCCCGGCTTGGTAGCCACGACACCAGGAAGCGGTGTGATCATGATCGAGCCCGTCTCGGTCTGCCACCAGGTGTCAACAACAGGGCATGCATCGGAGCCGACATGGGTCCGGTACCAGATCCATGCTTCAGGGTTGATCGGCTCTCCGACCGAGCCGAGGAGGCGAAGCGAGGAGAGGTCATGCTTGGCCAGGTGCTGGTCGCCCCACTTCATGAACGTCCGGATCGCGGTCGGAGCGGTGTAGAAGATAGTGACCTTGTAGTCCTCGATGATCTGCCAGAGCCTGTCGAAGTCGGGGAAGTTGGGGGCTCCCTCGTACATGACGCCAGTGGTGCGGTTAGCCAGTGGCCCGTAAACGATGTAGCTATGTCCCGTCACCCATCCGATGTCGGCGGCACACCAGTAGACGTCTGTGTCCGGTTTGACGTCGAAGACCAGCGAGTGCGTGGCCATGATCGAGGTGAGATATCCGGCCTGGCTGTGGACGATGCCCTTGGGCTTTCCGGTGGTGCCCGACGTGTACAGGATGTAGAGGGGGTCTTCGGCATTGAGAACGACCGGATCGCAGTCAGGAGACTGGCCGTCGACCAAGTCGTGCCACCAGATATCCAGGCCTTCGACCATGGAAACGCCGTGATCGGTCCTTTTGACGACGATCACCTTCTCGACGCCAGGTGTCTGAGCGACCGAAGCGTCGGTGTTCTCCTTGAGGGGGACGACGTTTCCCCCCCGCCATGCGCCGTCCTGAGTGATCACGACGCGGGCATCGGTGTCGAGGATCCTGGCGGCGAGGGCCTCCGAAGAGAAGCCGCCAAACACAACCGAGTGGACCAGACCGAGTCGAGCACAGGCAAGCATTGCTATGGGGAGTTCGGGGATCATTCCCATGTAAATGGCAACCCGGTCACCCTTGGAGAGGCCGAGACTCTTGAGCCCGTTGGCGAACCTCCCGACCTCGGCGTGAAGATCTGAATAGGTGAGCGTCCTGGTGTCACCAGGCTCACCCACCCAGTGGTAGGCCACCTGATCGCCATGGTCTTCAAGATGACGGTCTACACAGTTGTAGGACAGGTTCAGCTCTCCGTCGGCAAACCATTTGAAGAAGGGCGGATTCGAGTCGTCGAGAACCTGGGTGGGTTCTGTGTCCCAGGAGATCCTGTCGAGCGCCTGCTTCTGCCAGAAGGCGAGATAGTCGGCGTCGGCATCTTCATGAATGCCGGGCCTGGCATTGGCCGAAGCGACGAACTCCGGTGACGGCGAGAACCTGCGGTCCTCGTGCAGCAGGTTCTCCAGCGCCTCTGGCATTCTCAGTCCTCCTCGGATTTCGGGGGATCGGAACCTACCAGTGAGCGGGTCCGCCACCACATGATGACTCCAACGATTACAGCCAAGTAGAGAAGAAAGTCACCTGCGACGGCATAGGGAGTCGGGTTCGAAGTGCCGTGGTGACCCTCCAGGATCTCTTGAGTCGCCAAACCCGTGGTCTCGCCGAATTCGCCATTTGCATCGATGATCGTTGACTTGCCTGTGACTGCGGCGTGGATGACCGGAACGCCGAGCTCTACGGCACGCATCCGGGTCATACCGATGAACTGATCGGAGGCCGGGGTGGTCCCGTAGGAACCCTCGTTGGTGGCTACAACAATCACTTCTGCACCGGCAAGAGCGTTCTGTCGCGCATAGCGGGAGAAAGACCCCTCGAACGAGATCACCGATCCGAGTTTGATCTGACCGTCGTCGAAAATGACCGGACCATCGCCAGGGATCATGTCCCTCGACACTTGATCAAGCGCCGGTATCCACTCAAAGAGCGGTCGGAACGGGATGTACTCGCCGAAGGGAACGGGGTGCTGTTTTCGGTACTCCCCGACTATCTCACCGGACGGGTCGAAGACCACGTTGGCATTGATCCACTCCGTATCGCTCACCGGACGGTCGCTGCCGACCAGAATCCGGGCGCCGATGCGGCGGGCTTCTGCTCCGATGGCATCCCCGACCTCAGGATTCTGGACGGGGTCGGCATTCACCGAACCGGTAGATCCTTCTGACCAGACCACCAGCGAGACCGA
>CAXMPS010000499.1:0-4154 GCA_964194995.1 uncultured Gammaproteobacteria bacterium
GGACACTAGGTGGGCAATGCTACGGGTATCCCGTAGCACTCAGTCGGTTTCAGCCATATCACGCGCCAACTCCACCAATGTTCTCACACCCACCCCCGACGCTCCTTTGACCTGGTCCCCCGACGTCTCGCGGGCACGGGCAGGCCCCGCGATGTCGAGGTGGGCCCAAGCCCCCTCTCCGGCATACTCGGCGAGAAAGATCGCGGCCACGATGGCTCCTCCATACCGGGTGCCGGAGATGTTCTTGATGTCGGCGATGTTCGAGTCGATTGACTTTCGGTAACCCTTGAACAAGGGCATCTCCCAGAATTCCTCGCCAGCAATCGACGCCGCCTTGAGAATCTGAGTCGAAACATCAGAATCGGATCCAAAAACGGCGGCGATCTTTTGACCGAGGGCAACAACGGCAGCACCGGTGAGTGTTGCAACGTCGACGATGAGATCGGGTTCGAGGGCTTTCGCCAAACCAAGGCCGTCGGCCAGAATCAGCCGACCTTCGGCGTCGGTGTTAAGCACCTCGATCGTGGGGCCGGCGACAGGCGTCAGGACATCACCGGGTCTGGTGGCATCGCCACCGACTGCGTTATCGGTTATTGGCGTGATACACGTGACCTTGATCGTGAGCCCGAGTTTTGCGATCGCAATCGTCGCCGCTGCCACGACGGCAGCTCCCGACATGTCGTCTTTCATCTCTTCCATTGCGCTCGCCGACTTGAGGGACAAGCCACCCGAGTCGAATGTGATGCCCTTCCCTACGAGTACAAGATGTTTGCTTGCCTCGGCCGGTGAATAGACAAGCTGAACCAAACGAGGATCGCGATCGGAGCCGACCGCCACACCAAGGATGGCACCCAACCTCTCCTTCTCGATACGTTGACGATCCCATACCTCAGCGCCCACCCCGGCCTCGGTGGCCGCATTTTCGATCAGCTTCGCAAACTGCTGGGGCGCCTTGTCGCGTGCCGGTGTGTTCACCCAGTCCCGGGCTAGCGCGGTGGCGGTCGAGGTGATCACAGCGGCTTCAAGTGAAGACCCGTCGGCACCGACCACGTCGATGTCGACAAGGTCGAGTGCATCCTCGTCATCGGACTTGTAGGTCCTGAACTGATAGGCACCGAGAATCGACCCTTCCACCACCGCCCGAGTGGCTCCTTCGACGGAAGCTTGCGCCAAGAGCGTCACCGCTCGTTCGGTATTGACCTTGCGGGCAGCATCTCCGGATGCAGACCGGATCGAGTCGAAAGAGACTTCACCTC
Organism: uncultured Gammaproteobacteria bacterium; assembly: GCA_964194995.1. GTDB lineage: Bacteria > Actinomycetota > Acidimicrobiia > Spongiisociales > ZC4RG35 > JACZUI01. Next base: position 1,257 of record CAXMPS010000499.1, read on the forward strand.
CGAGGCCGATCAGGAGCAACGCCGCAGCCTCGGAATGGGGAACCTTGACTATCTGACCTGTCTTACCTTCGAAACCGGCTGCCCTGAGTAGATCCGGATCGATCTCATCTACCAGTTCCGAGCCCGGCAAAGCCTCTAACCCTTCCATGACACCGGCAATGACAGTGGCACCGGACAAATCGACATCCGAGTTGGCTGCTCTTACTTCCATGTTGACTCCTATCAACTGGCGAATGGCCCGAGACCGGCGATCAGCGCCCGACCTAGGAAGACGGCCCCCAGGGTGGTTAGAACGGCGAGATAGGACAAACCGGTAGCGGCCATCACCCCCGAGTAGGCCGGGTAACGGAGCGCCCCGACCACAGCGACCATCAGCACAATCGATGTGGCGAGCAGAACCCAGAAGACCACGGTCGCTCCACCACCAGGGAGCCCGCCAGCGAGAGCAAGAAGTAGACCGTCTACCGACAGCCCCACAATCCCAGTGGCAGCGAGCGCTCGCAACGCCCACCTGGGAAGACGGGGGTCAATCAGATACCAGTGACCGAGCAACATCTCACCAGTGACGCCACCCAGGGCCAGCGCTGCGGTCACCGATGGCACGCCACCGCCCAAGACGGCCGCCTGGGCGATGAACCCCATTCCGGCCAGCACAAGAACGGCCCCGGCAACCAGGCCGTTGCGAGCCCATATCAAACCGACCACAACCATGGCCAGCGCAAGGCGAGCCAACCAGGCGTCGTCGACAAAGACGCCGGCCAAACCAATCAGCCCGGCCGACCCTGCGGTGAGCCAGACGAACCCGGGTCCGACGATTCGGGCATAGGAAATGAAGCCGGCGACCAGGGCAAGACCACCTGCCCAGGCCAGAAGGATGAAACGCGGGTCGGCGATGGTCGTCAGATCAGCGGGCACGACGGGCCATGATATGACTCACTCATCCGCGACTACGGCTGAAATTCGAAAATGAGGGCGCTATCACGGTCGCCTTCAACCAGGACCGGGTCAGCAGACGTAATCTCGATTAGATCATCCAACTCATCGCCTTCGGGCTGTCGTTTGCCGTCCTCGATGAGCACCATGAAAAGAGATTCGCCATCGATACGATCGAGCGCCTCGTCGGGCTCTAGATGGGTTCGAAACGGCGCAGTGAAACACTCGGAGTAGAACGTGATCTGAGGCAAATACGATGTCATGGCGCCGCAGGAGCCGGGACTCACGTTGTCGATCAACTCCGCGGAGAGCTCCACCGGCTGGGTGGCAAGGATCCGTCCCTCGACGGAGCGTCTCACGGATGCGGTCGACAAGGCCAGCGACCCAATCAAGACCACACTCAGCCCCACCGCTGCGGTGCTCCATCCACGCCCTCGGCTACGGCCGAGGAAGTACTGGAGACCGAGCATGGCCCCGACAACTGTCAATGCGAGCGGAAAGAAGACGAACCGTGACTCGCCGTGTGACACCACACCGAGCAACAAGACCTGCCCCACTGCCGGGATTGCCAGGAAAAGAGCTCGGGTTCTTTGAGAGACGTCGGACCGGGTTGCTCCGAGCCACCAGAAAAAGAGTACGAACGCTAAAGGGCCCACGAACCCTGCTAGTGGCCAAGCCAGAAGCATCGCATAGTCGACCAGCCCTTCTCCATAGAACTCCCGTCCGGCGGCCTGCCCGGTGAAGGTGAGTATCCCGAGCGGTGAACCAGTCTCGGAACTGGCAAACATGAAGTGAGGGATTAGACCGGTGAGTCCCAGCAGCGCCACAGCAATTGCTGGCCCGGGCCGCTCCCTCACCTTTCCCCACCAAAGGACCAGGATTGCCACACCGATCAAACCAAAGCTGAGCACCGACTGATAGCGGAAGTAGAAGGCAAGCCAGGCCACCGGTAGGAGCCACAGCAATCGGTACGTTGGGCGTCGCTGATCGCCGAATTGCCACCAGACGATCGTCATACACACGAGAAGCAGTGCGGAAGACGGGATATCGCTCAGGTATTCGGTGGCCCTCCGAAGTATCGCCGGGCCAGACACCGCTGCCACACCGGCTATGGGCCCGACCCATCCTCTTCCCATGGCAGAGGCCAGCGCCCACGAGCCACCGGCGTAGCCCACGATGGCAACCAAGCCTAGAACCCGAAGCAACGGCTCTTCGCCTCCGACCGAGAGGGCGATGTACCCATACGCCGACATCGCAACGCCTCGATGCAAACCCCATCCAGTCTCTGGAGTTCCGTAGAGCCAGTGTTTTGCCTTCAACGCATAGGCCGACTCGTCATGGTTCAGACCGCCACCGTCCAAGACAAGCGGAACCAGGTTCAGCAACACGAGTGCCAGCGCACCGATGGCGAGTCCGACGAATGGAACCCTCCAGCCGCCGCCATCACGGATCAACAAGAGGGCTGTGGCCGCTGCCAGTCCGCCGGCGACCGTGGCAACCTCGAGAGAGCCAAAGCCTGTTACCACGCCAAAGCCGCCGGCAGCCGCTCCGACCAAGACCGCGCCCAATGCTTGCGCCTGTCGACCTGAGTCCGGAATCAGCACGAAAGCCATCCCGGCGACAGCAGCTATCGGGAAGAGAAGCATCGAAGAGCCGGTGGTAATACCCACAATCAGTGCACCAGCCTGGAGGAGCGCTCCGAGAAGGGCTGTAAGGGATGCACCCCGAACCAGCTGCAGAAGACTCGCCACCCGGGCACTCTAAAGAGCCGCCGGCGGGCATAGGCCGCTTCCCCGCTTACCGACGTGGCACCATGTTTGGATGACAGAACGCCCGAGTGTGTCGGTGATCGTGGCTGCTGCCGAAGCCTCAGACACTCTCCCGACATGTCTTGTGGCAGTCCTCGAACAGGACTATGCCGGGGACGTCGAGGTGGTGGTCGCTGCAGCCGACGACGGGTCGCGA
>CAXMPS010000500.1:0-1100 GCA_964194995.1 uncultured Gammaproteobacteria bacterium
GCCAATGCCGGCGTACCGAGCGGTGTTGGCCGAATCTCCGACGATGCGGAGTTCGAAACCCCACCGGGTCTTGTAGATCAGGAAATAGGCGAGCAGGGCAATCGCAATTGCAATGAAGATGGCGTAGTCGAGTCGGTTCCAGAACTCAGGGATACCGGCCGACTCGGGGATTGGGCGACCCTGTGGAAACTGAGGCGACTCCGGATCTCGCCACGGGCTATTCGAACCGAATATCAAATAGTTCATGATATTGAGGGCGATGAAGTTCAACATCAGAGTGGTGATGATCTCGTTGGTGCCGAGATAAACCTTCGGGATTGCAGCAATTGAGGCCCAGAAGGCACCGCCAATTGCACTGGCAATGATCACGACAGGGACCGCGATCGCTGCTGACACTGCGTCGCCGAGCCAGATCGCAACACCCGCCGCGAAGATCGCACCAAACAGGAGCTGCCCCTCTCCACCGATATTCCAGACCAGCATCTTGAATGCCACTGCCGCGGCCAACCCGGTCAGGATGAGCGGCGTCGTCGTAATGAGAGTCTCGCTGATAGCCCGAGACGAACCGAAGGCCGCATCGATCATCTCTCCGTAGACCTCTATGGCGTTCTCGCCGGTCAGCGCGAGGAATACCCCTCCAACCACAAGAGCAGCCAGCACCGAAAGCACCGGTACCGCGATGCCAAGTCGTATTGAGGCCAGGCCCCTCGGCTCAACGATGAAACGTCGCTGCGTCATGTAATCGCCTCTATCTGTCCCGCCATGAGAAGCCCCAAACGCTCCGCGGTGGCCTCCTTGGTCTGGAGGTCGCCAACAATCTGGCCCTCGTAAACAACCAGCAATCGATCTGAGAGAGCGAGAAGCTCGTCGAGGTCTTCGGAAATGAGAAGCACGCCTGCACCGCGTTTGCGCTCGGCGAGAACGAGGTTCCTCACAGCTTCGGTCGCCCCTACGTCAAGACCCCTCGTGGGCGAGCGGAGGATTAGGACCTGTGGCTCCAACTCCACCTCACGCCCTACCAACGCCTTTTGCAGGTTGCCACCCGAGAGGAGACGTATCGGCAGGCCTGGTTGCACACCGCGAACGTCGTAGCGCTCAAT
>CAXMPS010000501.1:0-1985 GCA_964194995.1 uncultured Gammaproteobacteria bacterium
CTTTGAGCTCAACGAGCTTGGCTTCTGGACCACCCTTGCCGCGTATGAGCCAGGAAAAACCGAAGCGGCCATCCTCGCTCCCGCCGAGGAGCTATTCGTGAGAAACGGGACCACCCGCACCACCCAGAATATGGTGCTCAGCGGTCCTCATGGAAGCGCGGGACCGGAGTTCAAGCACCCCGACCCGGTGCGACCGGTCGAAGCGGACGACCTTCTCCTCTATTCGATCGAGATCGCCGGCCCAAGCGGCTACTGGGCAGAGTTCGCCCGCCCGATCTGCCAGGCAGGGATGAGCCCACTCTCGAGCCGAATCATGGAGGCGTATCAGGAGTGCTTCGAGCAAGCCCGGACCTCATTACGAGCCGGCAACACTGCACATGATGTTCACGTCTCGGTGTTCGGAGCCTTTTCCGGTCTGGATGTCAAGCCTGGGCACGTCACCGGCCACTCCATCGACATGACAATGGTGGCCCACCCCCGCATCGGTGAGGGCGTGGAAACCGTGCTCGAAGAGAACATGATCATCTCGATTCACCCTCATGTGGTGACACTCGATGACCAGAACTGCCTCTACATGCAGGAGACATTCCGAGTAACTCGGGACGGCGGCGAACAGCTGTCCTCAGTGCCCATCGTCGCGTTCGACGGCAGCGAAAACCCTCCGGCATGATGCCGGAGTGAAGAGTCAAATTCAGATGAATTTCGAGGCGACCATGAACCCGGAGCTTCCCCCTAAACCGGGGCCGGGATGGGTCGAGGCGCCGATCTGGAACAGGTTTTTGATGCCGGTTTCGTGGTTACGCGACCCCGGCGTAGGACGCCAGGCAAGGAATTGGTCGATTGTGCAGGAGCCGGAGTAGGGATCTCCCCCGACCAGGTTCGGGTTGAGTGCCTCCAGATCTGCCGGCGAGAACACACTCCGGCCGACGACTATCTCATCGAAGCTCGCCACATGATCAGCGATCCGGGCCTGGATTCGATCGGCGTACCGCTCAGCGACATCGTGATTCCACCTGCCGTCTTCGGGCACGGCAATCTCGTCGGCGGCATCCCCTCGGATTCGTGATGGAAGCTCCTGGAGTTGGATCCACATGATGGCCTTGTCTTCGGGTGCTCTCGACGGGTCTACAGCCGTCGGTTGCCCGACCACAACAGTCGCCTTGGCAGGCAGCAGACCCCTCGTAGCCTCGTTGACCGAACGTGAGACGCCGTTGAGGCCCGGTGTGAGGTGGACCATCGCAACCTCGGCCAACTCTCGATCGTGCCACTCCGGCGTATCGTCGAGAGCGAAATGGATCTGCATGTCAGCACGGCCATAACGGAAACCGTTGGTACGTCGGATCGCGTCAGCAGAGACTTCGCTTTTTGAAAGGAGCCGTTGGAAAAGCTGAGTGGGCGTGACGTTGCAGATGACCGCCTTGGATGCGCGGTAGTTCTCGCCGGCCGCCGTTGTGACCCCTAACGCCCGGCCACTTTCGATGATCACCGAGTCGACTTCGGACCCTGTGACCAGGACCCCACCGTGGTCCTCGATGAGCGAGCGGAATGCCTCCACGATCTGATAGCTCCCACCCTTCACCACAGGCATCCCGGCTAGAGACAGTGTTCCCATGATCAGCTTCGCCATCAATCCCGAGAAAGCGTCATCGGGTCCAAGACCGGCATGAAGCACCCACGGAGCGATCAGTCCTTGGACGAGCTCCGATGAGAAATCCCGCTCAAGCCAGGCACGACAGGTCTCTAGGGATTGGCCAAAGAATTCAGACGTACCTCTGAGGCCACGTTTCCGAGAGTCACCGACAATCGCTCTTAGCGTCTGACGACCCCAGAGCTCATTACCCAGGAGGCTGAACGTTATGTCTGAGTTCTCAGCGAAGAAACTTCCGATGGCGGCTGCGTAGCGCTCCCCATCCCCGGGACTCACTTCGTCGAGACGAACCCCGTTGGAATGGTCGTCTGTGGTGAGGACCAAGCTTCCCGCGTCG
>CAXMPS010000502.1:0-3799 GCA_964194995.1 uncultured Gammaproteobacteria bacterium
CCCGTAGGCCTGAGCCTTCTGAGCGATCGTTTCGGAGGCGGTCTGCTTCTCGTACGGAACCGAGATTGCGTAGAGGTTGTTGGCGCAGATGAACACCGTTGGGGTCTTCCACACACCGGCGAAATTCATTCCGGCGTGAAAGTCGGTCTCGGATGTCGCCCCGTCGCCGAAGTAGACGGCCGTGACGGTGTCCTCGCCTCGGAGTTTGGTCATGTAGGAGTAGCCGACAGCATGTGGAAGCTGGCTGGCGATGGGCACGGTAACGATGCCGGAGCGGTACTTGTCGATATCCCAGCCCGAGTTGGGAAGACCCTTCCAATACGCCAGAAGGACCTCCATTGGGAGGCCCCTCGTGATTTGAACGCCGTGTTCCCGGTAGGAGGGAAAGACGAAGTCGCTCTCCTCCAGGGCGAGAGCGGAGCCGATCTGCACCGCTTCCTGGCCTTCCAACATCGCGTAGGTACCGATTCGCCCCTGACGCTGAAGTGCGAGCATGCGACGATCCAGCTCCCTCGCTAGGACCATGTTGCGGTACATCTCTTGGTAGAGCTCGGGATCGAGGCCCGGGTCCTTTCCTACGAGGTCACCTGAGGGGTCGATGATCGTCAGCGTCCTCATGTGGGCGGCTTCCGGGACGGATGGAATGAGGGCATCAAGCCCCCGTCCCAGCCCTGTTTTTCGTTGCGCCAAGCTATCCGCCCGCTAGAGGCGGAAGACACGCGAGATTCTCCTGACATCGCATCGACTGAGTCTGCCACATGTCCCACGACTGTTGTTCGCGGCTCTGGGGCGGGCGCTAAGTTCCGTCATATGCTCCGGATTCGCCCCGACATCGCATCGATCCGGCCCTATGTGCCGGGCCGTCATATCGATGAGGTCGCCCGCGAGATCGGGATGAGGCCCGACGAGATAGTCAAGCTTGCCTCCAACGAAAGTCCCGAAGGGCCCTTTCCCGGAGTAGTCGAAGCGGTGGCGGTGCTGACCGAGTCCAATCGCTATCCCGACAACGACTTCCACCATCTACGAAGGGTCGTCTCGGGAGCAATCGAGGTTCCCCCAGATCATCTTTGGTTCGGCAATGGGAGCGTCTCCCTACTCAGCCATCTTGCGTTGACGATCGGTGGGCCGGGCAGCACCGCCGTGTATGCCTGGCCATCTTTTGTTATGTACCGGATCGTCTCCCGTTGGGCGATGTCAGAGCCCGTCGAAGTTCCACTTGCGGACGGCTTTGTCCATGATCTCGACGCCCTGAGGGGGGCCATCCGCGATGACACCTCGGTCGTGTACCTGGCCAATCCCAACAACCCGACTGGGACCCTGGTCGCTGCCGCCGCCATTAACGAGTTCATCGACTCGGTTCCCGAGGAGGTCCTGATCGTTGTGGACGAGGCCTACCACCACTTCGTCGACGATATGTCCTACGCAACCGCCATTCCCCAGGCGTTGGCAAGGCCCAACGTGGTGGTCTTGCGCACGTTCTCAAAGGTCTACGCCCTTGCCGCGCATCGGGTGGGTTTTGGCATCGCCCAACCCGGCACTATCTCAGAGCTGATGAAATCGCAGGCGCCTTTCAGCGTCAGCCAGGTGGCTCAGGTGGCGGCCGCCGCATCCCTGGGCAACCCCGATGAGTTGGCCCGTCGGGTCGCAGCCAACGCCGCGGGCCGACTCCGTATGCTGGGCGTTCTCACAGAGCGTGATATTCAGCATGCCGACAGTCAGACCAATTTTGTCTACTGCAAGCTCGGCCCTGACTCGGCAGCGGCTGCGGCCGCCTTTACCAATCGGGGAGTGATCATCCGCCCGATGTCGGGTGGTTGGGTCCGAGTGACTATCGGTACCGAGGCGGAGAACCAACGGTTTGTGGCGGTGCTCGACGAGGTGGTTCCCAACCTTTAGGAGCCCGCGGAGCGGCAGACACGTGGCGCTGGTTCGGCCTGACTTCAGAATCGGCGGCGCGGCGTCGAGGGGCAGAGAGGCCGGAATCATTGGGGCGGCGAGCCACTAACCTCCGACAAACCTCAATTGCCACAATCGGTCTCCTGCTATGCGAGGCCTCCCCCCCTCTCTGGCCCAATAAGGAGAACACGGTGAAAACCCTGGTGTCGGCACTCTCAGCGGCAGTTCGTCGATGGCCATGGGTCGTCATCATTGTCACGGTGATCGTCTCGGTGGTCCTTGGTTTCCTATCCGGGAAATTCACCCCGGAAGAGGACTCCAATGCATCCTTCGCTCCCGACGCGCCCGAGCTGACCGCCGCCGAGACCATCGGCGACCTATTCGGAGGCGATTCCACGGTGGCCGTGATGCAGGTCATCGTCTCCGCGGACGGTGGCAACGTCTTCAGCCTCGACGGGCTGGAGACCATCAACGCCGTCTCGGCAACAGTGGTGAGCGGAACGTTCAGCGACATACTCATCGACCAGGGCGGCGGTCCAATCTTCACTTTCCTCGCGCCGGTTCAAGGTGCCATCGCCGAGGGCGCGCCGGTGCCGACCTCGGATGAGGAACTGCAGGCCTTATTCGAGTCGTCGCTCGCCGATCTCCCGGCAGAGCAAGCCGGGTTCGTGGAAGGGCTGCTGCCCGAAAGCGGCGACATCAACGGTCCCACGTCAGACAGTGGCCTGATGATCATCTTCACCAGTGGGGCCGAGTCGGCCGACGATATCGACCAGTTCGTCGATGCGAGTGCCGAAGCGGCTGCGGAAATCAGTGCGACCGAACTACCGGCCGGTTACACGGCCGAGCCGTTCTCATTCGAGCTGCTGTTCGCAGACCAGGACGAATTCACGGCCGAGATCAGTCGGCTGTTCGGCACCGCCTTCCTGATCATCATGGTCGTCCTGGCATTGGTGTTTCTGGTCAAACCACGCAATTCGGGCGCTCGTTTTGTCCTCGTGGTCGGAGTCGCCGCGGTGATCGTGTCGATCGTGCTGGTCGTCCTCCCGACCCTGGCAATCATCGCCGACAGCGCGTTCCCCGACTTCTTGAAGGACTGGAACTCGGACACCCTGTTCCTGGCATCCGCGATCTTGCTGCTCGTGGTCTTCCTCGTGTGGACATTCTCCGACCGGGGCCTGAGACGCACCGCCGCCGACACCCTGCTCACGCTGATCACCATCTTCTTCGCCATCTCGTGGATGAACGGTTTCGGGTATCTGCTATTCGAGGATGCCAGCCCCATGGCTCAGATTCTGCCGATCTTGTTGATCGGGCTTGGCGTCGACTACTCGATCCACGTGACGTCGCGCTACCGCGAAGAGGTGTCCGCTGGAGCCTCCGTCGATGACTCGATCTCGAGAGCGATCCGCATAGTTGGCGTGGCGCTCGTCCTTGCCACCCTCACCACTGCAGTTGGCTTCCTGACGAACCTGTTCAACCCCCTCCCCGCCCTCAGGGAGTTCGGGGTCCTGGCGGCGATCGGCATCTTCGCGTCGTTCCTCCTGATGCTGACGTTCGTTCCGGCGGTACGGGAGATCCTCGATCGACGCGGTGTCAGGCGGGAGACGTTCGAACCAGGCCGTCTCGTAGGAGGCGAGCAGCGTGCGCTGGGTCGGCTCATCGGGAGAACGTCGGGCATCGCCAAGAAGGCTGCCGTGGGGGCAACCGTCGTCGCTCTGATCCTCGGTGGGTTCGGCGCCTGGGGGACCACCAATCTCGAAACCGAATTCAGCTTCCTCGATTTCATCCCGACGACGTCACCGCTTCGAGCCACCTTCGAGACCCTGCTAACCGACTTCGGCGGTGGATTCGGAGAGAACACCCAGGTGCTCATTGAGGGCGATGTCGCGACTGCTGAGGT
>CAXMPS010000503.1:0-2491 GCA_964194995.1 uncultured Gammaproteobacteria bacterium
GCATTCATCCACTACGAGATCGATACCTCTTCTAATAATCCACAATCACAACGCACGTAACGGCTGCAAGATCAGGTGGTCGTTGCATCGTTTCGGCGAGTTTGTCTGATGGTGTCATCCCTCCGAGGGAGTGTCTAGGGCGGGTGTTGAGGGAGTAGGCGGCTTGGTCGAGTTCTTCTTGGGTGAGCAGGCTCATGTTGGTGCCTTTTGGGAAGTATTGGCGTAACAGTCCGTTGGTGTTTTCGTTGGTGCCTCGTTGCCAGGGACTCTTCGGATGGCAGAAGTAGACGTCGACTTTCGAGACCCTCGGCGATCATCTCCAGGGTCGCCAGACTGATGTTTCTCTCTCCCCGTTCGATACCGCCGACATAGGGCGGTGCAGTCCGCTTCTGGTAGCCAACTGCTCCCGGCCATGCTCCGCCGAAGACGGTCGGGAACAAGCCATCCAAGGGACGCCAGGCTACGGTTGAGAGGAACCGAGGAGGGGCGAAGTAGCAGACTCAGATCTACAAGACCCTCTGGCACGACGTGACAACATTCCGGCCGTCGCTTATGGCCTCGTTTTCGGGATCATCATCGGCACAGTTGTGTTTGCCCTCACCCAGAACGTGTTCTGGATCGCGTTCGGTCCTGGGCTTGGAATCGTCGTCGGGGCTGCATTCCAGGCGAACCGGCGGTAGAGGGCATGCTGGCGGTTCGAGATCTCCACAAACTCTACGGCGACGTGGTGGCGCTGGATGGGGCTGCCTTCGTGGTTTCCCCTGGTCGCATTCTCGGGTTTCTAGGACCCAATGGCGCAGGCAAGACCACCACGATGCGAGTCATCTTTGGGCTGGTTGACCCCGATGCCGGGGATGTCACTTGGGCTGGACAGACGATCACCGACGCAGACCGTCGCCTTTTCGGCTATATGCCAGAGGAGCGGGGCCTCTACCCGAAGATGGCGGTGCGGGAACAGGTCGTTCACTTCGCCCGATTGTCCGGGATGGGTTCTCAGGACGCGGTGACCGCGACCAACAGCTGGCTCGGACTGCTTGGCATCGATGATCGTGCCGAGTCGAAGGTCGAGGACCTCTCGCATGGCAATCAACAGCGGGTCCAGCTTGCTGCTGCTTTGGTACACGACCCGGTGTTGTTGGTATTGGACGAGCCTTTCGCTGGACTCGATCCGCTGGGCGTGGATGCCTTGTCTGCGACGTTGCAGGATCTGGCCAACAAAGGCACGGCCATCGTGTTCTCGAGCCATCAGCTCGATCTTGTCGAGGATGTCAGCCAAGACGTCGCCATTATCAACCGAGGGCGGGTGGTGGTCAGCGGCGCCTTGGATGATCTGAAGGCCGACTCAACAACGCGACGCCTCGACATTGTGGTCAGCGGGGATCACTGGGTGCCGGATTCGGGAGGCCGCGTCGTCACCGACGATCTGGGCCGACGTCATACCCTTGTCGAGAGCGATGCGCCCTTGGGTGAGATCCTGGCGGCTGCCAGTTCGGCGGGGCACGTCGATCGCTTCTCGTTTGAGCCTCCGTCGCTCTCCGACCTGTTCCGCGAGGCGGTTGGCCAATGAACCGTTGGACTCAGACGATGTTGCTCGCGAAGCGAGAGTTCGTCACGAGGGCCAAGAGCAAGGTGTTTCTGGTGGCGACGAGTGTGATCGCACTGTTTATCGTCGCGATCGGGCCTGTCGTCTCCTTCTTCGCGGACGATCCCGAACCGATTCGTATTGGGATTGTCGGTACCGAGCCGGTAGGAATCGAAGAAGGTCTTACAGCGCGGGCGGCGCTCTCGGAACAACCCATCGAGATCACACGCTATGACTCGCTGGCTGCTGCCGAGGCCGACCTCGAGGAGGGGGCGGTCGAAGCGCTGCTCGTGGACGGAACCAGCATCGTCTTCAACGAGGATGAGTCGCTGGTCGTCGTGCAAGTCGTAACCGACTCGGTCAACTCCAGCGCCCGGATCGTTCTGATGGAGGATCTCGCTCTTACTCCAGAGGAGATGCGACAACTCAACGAACCGGAGCAGCTCAGTGTCCGCACACTCGTCGTCGCCGACCCCGAAGATAGACCGCGCCGCGTTGCTGCTTTCGCCGGCGCACTGATGCTCTTCATGACCATATTGACATTTGGCCAGTTCGTGGCAATGGGGACGGTGGAGGAGAAGCAGAACCGGGTGGTCGAAATCGTTCTGTCACGGGTCAAGGCGTCCCAGGTTCTCGTCGGGAAGGTCCTCGGCATTGGCGCTCTAGGACTGGTCCAACTGCTGGTCCTGGCCGCCGCAGCGTTGGTTGCTGTCAACATCATCGACATCGCGGGCGTCTCGCTCGGGAGCATCGGAGCCGAGATCGTGACAGGGGTGGTCTTCTGGTTCCTCCTCGGCTACACGCTGTACGCGTTCCTGTACGCGACGGTCGGTGCCACCGTCTCGCGCCAAGAGGACCTGCAGGGTGTGTTACTGCTGCCGGCGATGTTCATTCTTCCTGGTTTCTTCC
>CAXMPS010000504.1:0-6887 GCA_964194995.1 uncultured Gammaproteobacteria bacterium
CGATCGGACTGAGCGTCCGCATGGCCTCAAAGGTGTTCATGTTGAACAAGAGTGTGCCGACGAGTTGCACGACCGCCGACCACCAACCGATCTTGTGTGGCTCCCAGCGCCAGAGCGCGGTTCGCGGGCGTTTTTGGGTCAAGGCATCGGGTTCGTTGACGACTTCGAGGAGCTGGAGATACGCCGCGCTCGTGAAGAAGATCGACCCGGCGAAGAAGGTCCTGCCACTGGCCGTCGGCAACAGTGTTCCGAAAAGTGCGCTTCCTGAGCCGACGGCGAAAAGCGCCGATCCGATCGTGAAGAGAACCGAAATCCACCACGTGACGCTGCCCGGGTTGATCAGAAGGGCGTGCCTCGGTCGTGTGCGGGCGACTCGGTGGGCGGGTTCTGGGTCCAGGCCCTTGCGGTTGCGCCTGGAGTGCCAGACCCATCGCTGGCCTGCAGGGTCTTGCAGAACCAGGGTCGTGGTGAAACGCCCGGGACCACTACGGTCAACGATGCGCGCTTCTGTGGCAGAGCTCTTCGCCTTTCCTCTATCGACCCCGGTCATGGTCACTTCCCTCTTGGGCTCCCGTTCCTGGGCATGGGACCGTTGCGCGCGGCATGGACGCCACCATAGCAGCGTTGAGGCGCCCGGTTGAGATTGAGCTCGTCAAGTGAGCCGCTTGCCGGTAGTGAACAAGGCTGAAAGGAATATGAAGATGACTAACCAGTTACTGTTGACGGCAGGTGCGGCGGTAGTCCTCCTGGCCACGTCTGTCTCGTGCGACAGCGGCTCGGATCACAAGACCCCCACCTCCACCACAGCGGCACCCGATGTCACGACCGCCAAGCCAGCTCTCACCTCTGCCGAGACGGAGAACCTCGTCCGGCGCTCGTACCAGTACGTCGCCCTGTTCAACACGCTGAACAACTTTGCCGTGAACGCAAAGAATCCGTTCGCCGCCGGTGGGTGGAACAAGACCCATTATCCTCAGGGCCTGATGGACGCCTCGGTCCGCGCCATCCCGCGACCGAATAACGACACGCTCTACGTTCTGTCGCTGCTGGACCTACGCGAGGACGCGGTGGTCATCGAGTACCCGGCCTTCGAATCGAAGTTCGTTTCCCTGGAGACCTCGGCGCTGGACCATTACGTCGAAATCCCGCTCGCGACCTCGAAGGGCGATTTCAAGAAGCCGACGAGCATCCTCTACTACTCGGCCCGCACCAAGGGCTACACGGGCGAGCCGGTCGAGGGCGTGGACACGGTCATGGAAATGTCCGGCGACTACGCGATCGCATTCCTGCGAGTCATGCCCGAGGCGAACGACCCGGCGAAGTTCAAGGCCAACATGGCGGCGATCCAGAAAGTGAAGCTCCAGACGCTGTCGGAGTTCCAGGGCAAGCCCGCAAAGCCGGCCGACCCGGAGACCATGCCGGCCTACGGAAACGACGAAATGGTCTTCGCCAACAACTTCCAGGAGGCCATGCAGTTCGTCTTCAACCACACCACCTTCGATCCCAAGAACGAGATGGATCAGGCGGCGTTGGCAGCGCTCAAGACCGTCGGTGTCGAGCCGGGCAGGCAGTACGACGCCAAGAAGGTCCCCGGGATCGACGCAAAACAGCTTGCGGCTGTGGCGGCGGAGATCGCGAAGAAGCAGAACGCGATCTGGAATGACCCGAAGGCAGTTGCTCCGTTCTTGTTCAAGATCTTCCAGCCCAAGGGGCACATGGCCATCGACGCCATGGTGCTGCAATCGGTTGTGGGCCCGGTCGGCCAGCCGGCCGACCAAGCGATGTATCCCGGGGTCGCGACGACCGACGGCAAGCCCATGAACGCGCAGTACGACTACGTGATCCGCATGACCAAGGAGGAGATGCCCCCCTTCACCGCCTTCTGGTCCGCGACGCTCTACGATACGGAGCAGGGCTTCTTCATTCCGAACAAACAGAAGAAATACAGCGTTGGTCAGAACGCCGGGATGAAGCTGAACGCGTCCGGCGGTATCGACATCCACATCGCGGCCGAGCAGCCGAAGGGCGTGCCGGCGGAGAACTGGCTGCCGATCACCCGCGAGGATCTGGGGATCGATGTCATCCTGCGCGTCTACGTACCCGATCTGAAGAAGATGAAGACCTGGAAGGCACCGATGGCCGAACAAGTCAGCCCATAGAAGGCGCCGGAACCGTCAGTCGCCTCTCGCGAGCAATGGAGGCGAGACGATAACTTGATTTCGACTGGTGCAAATCGGCCCATCGTGGGCCCATTGGAGCCGACCGACGAAGAGAGTTAGCCGAGCTCGAGCGAGAGGCTGACCACGAGCTGGTAGTCGTTCTTCTTGATCGGAGGAGCCGTCGGGTCTGGCGGAGGCGCGGGGTTCTCGGTTCGGAGGTACAGGAAGGAGATGTCCAAATCAATCACGAAGGTGACGTCGATCGAAAAGTCTGCCTTGCCTGTATGGTTGGTGTTCCCGATCGTCGTGAACACCAGGTTGGTGAGCCAACTGACCGTGAGCTCGATGTCGCCGGTGATGTTGAAGTCGGCATACGTGTAGAACGGGATGAACGTATCGTTCTGTGGGTTGCTCCCCGTAAACTGACTCGCGTCCAAGTAGTTCAAGTACTGATAACCCATGCCAGTCAGAAAATCCCACTTCACGTTCGGCACATCGATGATGTGAACGCCGGCACCTGCTGCGGGAGTGGCACGAAACCTTATGTTCTGGAACCGGTCGTTCAAGAACTGACCAAACGCGGGTGCCACGAACCATGGCCTCGTGAGAAACACTTGGAAGAGCAATGTGCCGAGGTGACGGTTCACGTTTTGCACACCGCTTGTCCGGCCGAAGCTCGCCTGGTAGTTGAGGTTCAAAAGTGTCAGCTGGTCTTCGCGAAGAACGTTGAAGGTGGTGTTGTAGGTCAGCTGGTCGTTGTTGCCCCTGTTGAGCGTCAAACCGAAACTGAGCTTCATCGACCACGAGTCCTTCTCGCGTTTGCCACCGGGGATAATCGATTCGAGCTTGCTGCGATCGAAGATCTTGATCCCCTCATCGGTCTCGACGATCACTTTGTCCGCTGTGATGACACCTCGACCGATCGCGCTTGTTCGATCACCGAAGAGGTAGGTATTGACCTGGGGTGAGTGAATTTCGGTGACGTCGGTAAAATCGATGTACTGCGTGTCGAACTTGTCGCTTTCGAACACGAGCTTGTCATCACGCATCCCCTTGAGCTCGCCCTTGAGCCACTCGCCAGACACCACTCGAACCCAGTCGAACGTATCGCCAAACTCGATGGTGGCAGTCTCGACGGCGCTCTCGTCGTCGTCCGCGCCGACCCCTTGGGCAGCTACATGGTGTTGTGGAAGTAGTGCGGCCGCCGACATCGCGATCGCGACGGTCCGTGTGGCGCCCCAGGCCTTATCGGGTGTCCTTCCAACCATAAGAAGGGATCCTACCCGCAGTCGAGATCCGACCAGACATTCTGGCGCTCGTGCTCGCCTACATCGCCGGCGCGGCTTGCAATCACGCGGTGAGTTTGGTCTTATGGCGGCTTCGAACATCTGGAGGAGGCAAGGATATGACTCGTTATTGTGTAGCAGCTGCGTTGAGCTGCGTGCTGGTACTCGTCGGCTGCAAGCCTGCTTCTGAAGAGTCCGTGGAGACGCCAGACGCGGCACTGGACAAAGGCGAGGCCGCGGCTCCGGCCCCCAGCGAAACCGCGATCCCAGAGGACCTCGATCTCGTGATCCTGAACGGGCGCGTCATGGATCCGGAGAGCAAGCTGGACGCAGTACGCAATGTCGGCGTCAAGGACGGCAAGATCGTCGCCGTCACAGAGCAGGCAATCAAGGGAAGCGAGACCATCGACGCCAAGGGTCATGTGGTCGCCCCTGGCTTCATCGATACGCATCACCACAATGTGCTGACGCCGTTTGGCCAAAAGCTGGCACTTCGCGACGGCATCACGACACCACTTGAGCTCGAGGGTGGCGTCATGCCGGTCGGTGAGTGGTACGACAGCATGGAAGGCAAGTCACAAACCAACTATGGCGCCACTGCCGGGGTCATGGGCGCGCGCGAAATGGTATTAAACCCAAAGTTCAAGTCGATCGCCGGCGCATCGATGAATGACCTCGACCAGCCCAAAATAACCGGGGCCACGATGAATTGGTCGACCCACGTAGCGACCGATGCCGAGATAGAGAAGATCCTCTCCCTCGTGGAACAGGGCGTGAAAGAGGGAGCGCTCGGCGTGGGGCTTACGACGGGCTACATGGTCGACGGCATTACCTCGAGAGAGACGTACGGCGTTCAGGCGATTGCGGGGAAGTACGGGCTCCTCCTGGGACTTCACGGGCGATTTTCCGGTCAGGATCAAGGTGCCAGTGGCATGTTGGGGACGGATGAGCAGTTGGCTGCCGTACTGGCGGGCGGTGGCGGCTTGATCGTCCAGCACATGACGGCGCAGTGCCTTGCCTTGACGCCATACTGCCAGGCGATGATCGATAAGGCCTACGCCAACGGCCACCAGGTCATTAGCGAGATCTACCCCTATAGCTATGGCGCGACCATTGTCGCCGCGGACTATCTCCATCCGGACAACTACAAGAACAACATGGGTCATGACTACGGTGACATCGTCGAGATAGCCACGATGAAACCGTTGACCAAGAAACGTTATGAGAAGCTAGTGAAGACAGCACCATTCACCAATGTCACGTTCAAAAATGCCACTGCGGAAACCGTGGCACAGGCACTCGCGCATCCAACCAGCCTAATCGGCAGCGATGCGTTTCCGTATGCGATGAAATCGGACGGCTCGTTTGTGAAAGACTGGGATACGCCCTACGACGCGGTCAACGGCCATCCCAGGGGTGCTGGGACCCATGCCGTGGTGCTGCAAATGGTGCGCGAAGAGAGTCTCATGCCCTTGATGCTCGCGATCTCGAAGATGACCTACATGCCGGCCAAGTTCATGGTGGACAACGGCATAGCGCAAATGGCTAATAAAGGCCGTCTGCAGGTCGGCGCTGATGCGGACATCACCGTTTTCGACCCCGCGACGGTCAAGCAGGTTGCGACCCCTGCGAATGGTGGATTGCCTTCAGAAGGAATTCCGTACGTCGTGGTCAACGGCACGATCGTCGTGAAGGACTCGAAGGTCCTCAAAGACGTATATCCCGGCCGGCCGATTCGCAACGAGGTCCAGAACTAAACGGCCCTAGCTAAAGGGTAGACCCAGGCGCGAGTCACATCGAGGGTTTACCTGCCGTGTGCGTCCTGGAGCGTCTCCAGAACCTGGTCGATGGTGAAGCTGGCAGCCTTCTGGCGCGGCGGGTACTCCTTGAACGTGGAGAGGAACTCCCCGACCTTCTCCTGCGCCGGCACCAGCAGGAACACGTGACGGATGTACCAGTTCCAGTAGTTGTTCGAGGTGATGGTGGCGCGCTCGTATGGATCCGTCCTCAAGTTGAACAGATACGGCAATCGAAGGTTCTCAAACTCCCGTTGCCAGAGCCGCAAAGTTCCAGGCTCGTCTTGAACCTTGAAATGCACCTTCCAGTTGCCGTGCCGCAGGGCCAGCAAGTCTCCGTCATCGGAAAAGTAGAAATACTCGATACGGGGGCCGGTCTGCTCCTGACCCGTGAGGTAGGGGAGGAAGTTGTAGCCATCGAGGTGCACCTTGAACTTCTTGCCGTCGGCCCTGTGGCCCCTCAGGAGCTTCTCCTTGACGTCGGGTTCCCCTGCGGCCGCAAGCAAGGTGGGCGCCCAGTCGAGGTTCGACATGATCTCGTTCGAGACCGTGCCCGCCTTGATCTTGCCCGGCCAGCGCACCATGAAAGGCACGCGAAATCCGCCCTCCCACCCGGTGTTCTTCTCGTTACGAAACGGGGTCATTGCGCCATCGGGCCAGGCGTTCATGTGCGGACCGTTGTCCGTCCCGTAAATGACGATTGTGTTCTCGGCGATGCCGAGCTTATCGATTTCGTCGAGGACTGACCCGACGTTCTTGTCGTGGTCGATCATCGTGTCGTGGTATGGCGACTGGAACTCTCCGGCCTGGCCGAGGCTCTCCGGCTTGGTGTGCGTCCACAAGTGCATGTGCGTGAAGTTGACCCACAGGAAGAAGGGCTTGTCGGCCTTGGCCTGGCGCTGCATGAAATCCTGCGCTCGCGCCGCGATGTCGTCGTCGATGGTCTCCATGCGTTTGCGGGTCAGCGGACCGGTGTCCTTGCACACCTGCTTGCCCATCTTGCCGAAACGCGGATCGACTGTCTTGTCGTCCCTGTCGCTGGCCTTGCAGTCCATGACGCCGCGCGGTCCGTACTTGGCCTTGAAGGCAGGGTTCTTCGGATAGTCGTGTTCCTCGGGCTCCTCCTCCGCGTTCAAGTGGTAGAGGTTGCCGTAGAACTCGTCGAAACCGTGCACGGTGGGCAGAAACTCGTTGCGATCGCCGAGGTGGTTCTTGCCGAACTGCCCGGTCGCGTAGCCATGGTTCTTGAGCAACTCGGCGATCGTCGGGTCCTTGTCGCTCAGGCCTTGTGTGGCGCCGGGCAATCCGACCTTGCTCAATCCCGTACGAAATACGCTCTGGCCGGTGATGAACGCCGAGCGTCCCGCCGTGCAGCTCTGCTCAGCGTAGTAGTCCGTGAACTTCATGCCCTCGCGCGCGATGCGGTCGATGTTGGGCGTATGGTAGCCCATCAGCCCTTCCGTATTCACGCTGAGGTTGGTGATGCCGATGTCGTCGCCCCAGATCACGACGATGTTGGGCTTGCCTTGGGCTTTCGAAGCAGGAGCGACGCCGGTCTCGCCGCGGGGACTCGGCGCCTCACTGGGCGCATCCGCGACCCGATCCGGAGCGGGGGCTGGGGGCGCTTCGGCAGCCGGCTCCGTCGT
>CAXMPS010000505.1:0-10702 GCA_964194995.1 uncultured Gammaproteobacteria bacterium
ATTCACACGAGAAACAGAGTTCGAAACGACACGGAAACACCCTCACGAAACATATGACGCCCTTCCGAGACGACTAACCAACCGTACACGAAGCGACTCAGGGCAGAGCAAGAAGTATCGAAGGCCAGACTCCATTCACGCGCACATAACGGCACATATGTGCGGTTTGACACGTGAGCCGTCCAGATCACCGACCCGTGACCGGGAGTGCGCTTCTGGACGAGTGTCCAACACCACCTATTTCTTCCGGCGGGTGGCCGGCTTTTCGATGTCGAGGATCAGGCTCAACACTTCTCGTATTTGCACAAGCGAGGTTGTGCCGATGTTGCCCCGCACTTGGTCCATCCGGCCCACAGAGATCGAGCGTCTGAGCAGACGAGGCTGAGTCCAGTCCGTTCACCTCATCCGGTTCGATCGCGACCTCAGACCCGAACTCTCGTAGAGCCGAGGTCAGAGTTACGACCTGGATGACATTGGCTGATTCATCAAGTATTTCCTGGGCAGTGACGACTACCACCGGGTGACGGAAGCCCGCATCTCGTCCGGCGGGCATTCGCCGATGAGCTGGTTGCCACTCTTGAGGAGTTGAGAAACGCGCTAGATGAACCCTCAAGCTCGCTTAGCTAGCGCGCTTGCGGGCGTTGTCCCGACGAAACCTGACGATCCAGGCCATGCGTTCGCCATCTGACTTTCTGTCTCTGGCGTATCCGGGGTCGGCCACCACATCCCGCCCGTCCAAGGCGAGTTCCCGTTTTGACCAAGCCCGAGGCGCCCCCGGGATCCACCACTCTTATCTCCTAGGGTGCGGGAAAGGGTGAGATTGCGAAGCGGGGATGAAGTGATGACGCTGTCATCTGAGGGGAGTAAGGCTCGATGGATTCCGCCCCACATGTGATATTCCCGGGTCCTCGCGAGCTTGGCCGTTCGGTGGTTATCGGGTCCGGTGATGAGACTCCAACTCCTTGGGTCGGCTGTGATCGGGTTGTCATCGATTCGGACTTGCTGGCGGAAGCCGACCGGTTGGCAAGCACGGTCGATGACATCCAAAGACGTTATGTGCGACGAGAACCAACTGTTTTCGAACTGTGCGTGCCCGACACGGCCCTGAACACACCCGAGTCGACGAGGTCGTCGCCCTGGGAACTCGGATCAGCCTTCACCTTCCTACGCGAGAGACTGTCGAAGGCCGTCTGGCACAACTCCTACGACGCAAGGGCGGGCAACATGATCTGGTGGTGGTCGCGGAAGGCCGAACCGCACATGCGGGCCTCCATTGGTGGACCGGCAGACTTGCGGCTTCCCGACGGTGAGCCGGTGTGGGTTGACGGTGGGCCACGCCAACAGTTGAGCCTCACGGAGAAGGTGGTTCACCACGAGTCCCTTGCGGTCAATGTCACACCGAACGGATCCACCCGACCTGCACCGGTCGAGGATCTGGCTCCGGATCAACTGGCCGCAGTGCTCCATGAGGTCGGGCCGGCGCGGATCATCGCGCCGGCAGGGTCAGGCAAGACCAGGGTGCTCACCGCACGGATGTGGCATCTGATCGGGGACCGAGGCGTCGAACCTGAGATTGTCACCGCCGTTGCCTACAACCGTCTTGCTGCCGCAGAGATGAGGGATCGACTGCCCGGGGATCGTCCGCTCAACATTCGGACGATCCACTCGCTCGGTTGGGAGGTCCTCCGCGTGGCGAAACCTCACCTTCGCCTCATCGATGAGCGCGAACAGCGGCAGATGCTGCAAGGCATCGTCTCTGCTCCTCACCGGGCAAACACCGATGTGATCGGACCGTATATAGAAGGACTCGGAGAGGTCCGTATTGGCCTCCGGTCTCCGGAGGAGGTCGAAGCCAACCGCGATGACATCCCTCTGTTCGCAGGCGCCTTTGACCGGTATCGAAGCCTCCTCGACTCCCGAGGCGAAGCCGATCACGACGAACAGATCTACGGGGCGATAGAGGTCCTGTGCCGTGACCCAGACCTTCGAGCGCACTGGCAGCACCAATGCCAGCATCTTCTCGTTGACGAGTTCCAGGACCTCACCCCCGGCTATCTGATGCTGCTCAGACTCCTGGCAAGCCCGGGTATGAACGTGTTCGGTGTCGGCGACGACGATCAGGTCATCTACGGCTACGCCGGAGCAGACCCGGAGTACCTCATCGGATTCGAGGGCCTGTTCCCCGGCGCGGGAACCCATACCTTGGAGGTCAACTACCGCTGCCCAACGGATGTGGTCGACGCCGCCGTACTACTACTGAGCCACAACTCGAGGAGGGTCGACAAGGCTGTCCGGTCCTCGGCCAAGACCGAAGGGTTGGCTGTCGTTCGAGTTCCCGGCGACGCCATGGGAGTAGCCGCAGCCGATCGCATTGCGGCCATGCTGGGGACGGGGGTTGCTGCGGATACGATCAGTGTGCTCTCGCGTGTGAACTCCTCTCTTCTGCCCGTTCAGGCGGCTCTGGCGGAGAGAGGAATCCCATTCCAGTCGATCCTGTCGGTGAGCGTCCTGAACCGGACCGTCCTACGGGCCGCACTTTCATGGATGCGACTGGCGCTTGCTCCCGATTCGATGGACCGCAACGACCTTTTCGAGGCTGTTCGACGGCCGGGGCGTGGGATCAATCGGGTGTTCACCGAGTTGATGAGAGGTCAGAGGGGCTCGTTCTCCGTTGAACGGATCCTCGAGGTAGGGCGGGACCTGGAGGGTCGCCGACTCGAAAGGTGGATCGGGTTCTGTGATGACATCGAGGCTGCGGTTGCTGCCACAGACTCGACAACCCGACTAATCGAAGTGCTGGCAACGAGCATTGGGCTCGATCGCGCAGCGGCTGCTCTCGACGCAGGGCGCTCGCGGGCAGACCGGGCTTCGCAAAGCGATGATCTCACCGCACTACGAAGACTCGCTGTCATGGGTCCTGAACCCGACCAATTCGAAGCGTGGCTCAGAGAGAAGCTGTCCGTGTCGTCGGCATCGACGGGGGTAACCCTTTCCTCGGTTCACCGTGCCAAAGGACTCGAGTGGGATCACGTGTTGGTGTTCGGCGCCGACAAAGGATCCATGCCTCATGCCCTATCCGACGACATCGAAGAGGAACGTCGAGTCTTCCACGTAGCACTGACTCGCGGAAGAAACTCCGTGGTGGTGTTCTCCGACAAGGACAGGCCATCGCGGTTCGTGGACGAAATGGAGGGCAAAGCACCAACGGTCGAAGAGACTCCGACTCGGACACAACGTCCGCGCCGCGCACGTCCTGAGAACACTGACATAACTGCATCAGTAGGTGACCTGATCTCCGCGCCAGGAGGACACAACGGGGAAGTCATAGATGTCGAAGAGTCCGGGGTGTTGATTCGCGTGGGGGAGGGCGGCGCCGAGATGCTGATCTCCTGGGGAGAGAAGATCGTGGTGAATGGAGCGGCAGGTTCCCTGGTACGAGAGGCCGCTCCCGTTGAAGAGGCATTCGTCGAGAGACTGAAAGCCTGGAGACTCGAAAACGCACGAACACAGGGCGTCCCAGCCTTCGTCGTATTCAGCGACAAGACACTCCACGCAATAGCAACGACTCGCCCATCCACTCCCGAGGAGCTGCTTGATGTGCCAGGGATCGGCCCCGCAAAACTCGATACGTATGGCGATGATCTCCTCGACCTCCTCGCAGATCTCTGACAGCCGATTCGGCCACATACGTCACCGACTAATCCCAATCCGTTGTGCCGGCGCCCCCGATTTGGATGAGGTGAAGGTCCCGAGAGCAGACATCGACATGGAAAATGTCACCGAAGGGGTCTACCTCTGGGGAGTTCTCGTCAACGACCACTACCAGAGCCAGCGGGAGAACGAAGGTGAGGGGAGGGTCACTCTTCTCCAGTTCCTGAGAAGGGCTAGGACCAGTTCTTCCGGGCACTTCCCCGGTAGCAACTCGTAGAGTCGTAGCAAACGAGCGTTCGATTGTAGGGGTAAACCCCGATACACAGTTCGTTCGGGTGGGTGACACTTGAGGCATGGAACCTGGGGAGGCCTTCGCTCCTAGGTACGTTTCGAGAATGGAGAAATGATGGAACTTGGTTTCATCGCTGGGCTAGGTGTCCTCTTCGTCGTTTGCGGATTTCTCTGCTTCATGAAGGGCAAGGGAGTGTTCGGCTGGCTGAGCATCGCCGGGATCATCCCGATCCTTACATTTCTCGGAATTTTCGGCATCGTTGGCGCCGTTCGTTACGCGAAGCCCAACTCCGCCTGGGCTCGCAAGAGGTACTCGCCGTCTCAGATGGATCTCGCCCAGCGACGTTTCCCCGAATTTGTACAGGCGAAGAGCGACTCCGCTGTTCAGCTCTCAGAAAAATCGGGCGGTGCTGATAATCAGGATGCCATCTTGCGATTTCTCAAGCAGGCGAGTCGAGACCAGATTATCGATCTTCGTACGAGGCTGCGTCTCGTCGACTACCTGCAACAGCGCGAGTCTGGCGTTGAGGAGCCGTTGGATCAAGCGGTCGCCGCCGAGATCCCACCCGTGTCACCTATGCCGTCCAAGCCCGAACCGGCGACGCCGCCTCCGGTCCGGCCCCCGGAACTACCGCCAGTCACTTCGCCAGCCCCACCCATATCTACGCCCATTCCACCCAAGCTGGCACCACCCAAACCTGCCGAACCGAGTCGTGTTGGAGTCTCTCTGAACAAGGCCTGGGAAGCGGTGACATCCGACATAGCCATTCACGGCTTGGCCTATCTGGGTGTGGTCCTCACATTCGTCGGAATCCTCGGGTTTCTCCTGTTCGCTTTTGCCGATCTGCCGGACGCCGCTCAGCCTTTCGTCGAGTTGTTCATTGTTCTGGCCTTGTTTGGATGGGCCTGGATGTTGCGACGCCAGGAGGCCACTCGGGTCGCCGACGGGATGGAACTGATTGGTGGAATGGTCGTCCCGTTGATTCTCTTCGCATCGCTTGTCGACAACGCACCATTCCCACCCGACTTCACCGGTGGTGCTCTGGTTGGTGCCTTGACTATCTCCTCGCTAGCCATTGCAGGGATCTACTCCTGGGTTTCGATCAGGAATCCCAATTCGACACTGCGTTTCCTCGTCGCGCCCCTGATATGGCTGGCAGCAATGACCCTCGGCTTCGCCTTCAAGAACGACGAAACCCTCACCAGCGACGCCATCACCCGCCTGGTCTCTCCCCAGCCCGCACTTGCATCAGCTGCGATCAGCCTCACGCTGATGGTCGCCGTCCTTCGACGCAGTCATCGTCTCTCGGGGCCGACAGTGCGATCCGCTCTAGTCGGGGTTCCGATCACCTATCTGCTGACCATTTCCCTAGCTGTGGGCGAAGGATGGGTCCTTGTCTGGCCAATCGTTGTTCTCGGCGTGGCAACGCTGATCTCTGCCGAGGCTCTTGCCAACTGGTTCGATCGGCTCGACTGGATGGCATTGGCCCGCCCGATTCTCCTTGTCAGTGCGATCGGCCCCCTGGCTCCGACGCTCGGCATCGGATGGACTGGATTGGTATTTGTTGCCGCCTATCTAGGCCTCTACGAATACGGGCGCCACAGGCATTCTGAACTCACTTCGGCAGAATGGCTGACCTTGGCCGGAGTTGGCGCCGGCTTGGTGATGGGTCTCCAGGAGCCGGTCGCGGCGCTGGTGTCGTTCGGCGTTGTGAGCGTTTGGGCCCATCTGAGACGGTTAGATGATCGGGCCGACACGGTCACAGAAGTCTTCAAGCTTGCGGCTGCAGTGCTACCCGTAGGTGTTGTCTGGGCCCTCGGCGAACTCTTCGGGATGGGGACCGCCTGGTTGGTGATGAGCGGGCTCATTGCCGTGGCGACTCTCATTCTGAGACAGTTCAAGATCGAAGACCCCTTCATGACGATTTGGCTGCTGGGCTCGATCCTCATCGTTGGTATGGGGGCAGCCGTCTACTGGTTTGACAGTGGAGGGGGCGAGATGCTCTCTGCTTGGACATTGGTCGTCGTCGCACTCGGGGTGGCTGCGGGAACTGGGTGGCCCGTAGGGCGCTTGTGGCTCGCGGCGACGGCGGGTTTTGGAGCGCTTGCCGCTGCCATTGCGACTCGTGATGTGTCTGTCAGCTCTCAACAGCTGATTTGGGCAGGTGGGGCTCTCGTCGTGGTCGTAGTCGCCAACCTGTGGCGACGGGGATCTGCAGGCCATCTGGCTGTCATCGGCCACATCGCGGCGTCCGGTGCAGCCTTGTCACTGGTGTATGGCGGAGAAGGTCACCTGGTGTTGGGTGCCTGGACCGTAGGTTGGATCGTCAGCGCACTGGGAGATGAGAAGGGCGGAGAAACCTTCACTGCTCTGGCGATAAGGGTCGGGGGCAGCGTCGCCGAGTGGGTGGTTCCGGTCATGGTTGCCGTGTCGATTCCTCCGTTTTTGGTGACAACCGCAAATCAATGGCCAGCGTTTCAAATGAACAGGTCGTGGACTGGTGTTCTCATGGCGTCCATCGGGTTGCTCTACGTTCTCGGATCGAGGGCCTCAACCGTTCGCCATCAACTTCGGCGAACACTCGCGATCGGGGCGGTTGCAGCATCAGTCATCGGATTGGCGGTCGCAGCGCCGGACTCCTGGCCGACTATCTACGCCGCAATCGCTCTCATCGGCGTCGCCGCCTTGCTCTCCCGGGACCTGCGCCAAGGCTGGTTCGTCTGGTTTGCATGGGTCATGACTGTGGTGGTGGCCTTGATGCTCGCCGATCAGGTTGGAGTATCAGGCGAATACCTCCACCTGGTCAGCGTGATGTGGGGCGCCGTGATGCTGATCGGTGGTCTAGTCATCGACGACGTTCGGTCTGGGAGGCGGGAACGAGGCGAAGGTTTGCGAACCCCGTGGGCGCGTTATCCGGTGTTGCTCGGCGCCCTGGTCGTGCCGGTGAGTATGGGTCCGGCGTTCGCGGCTGGGCCCGACACATACGGCTGGTGGGCCGTTGCAGGGGCGGTGGGTTACTTCGTTGTCGCCTGGCTTCTCCGTGTCGGGGCGGTCACGGCTCCTGCATATGCCCTGGCCGCGGTTGGGCTCACTGCTCTTTCTCCACGATCCCTGATCGAGGACCCCTGGCTGTTCATTTACCTGGCCGCGCCGATGGTCGGGATCTCTTGGGCTGCCGAATGGAGGCAGTCAGACTCGAGCACCGGGTGGTTGCGTTGGGATCTGGCTCCGCTCATCGTCGCCCACGCCGTCGCCATTATGGGCATCGTGTTCGCGACCGCAGAAGGCGGACTCGCGTCCACCGCTTTTGTCTTCGGATTGCTTTCCTTGGTCGTTGGGCTTTGGCGCCGTCAACGTGCCTGGGAAGAGATAGGCAATTTGATGATCGTCCTCGGGGCTTGGGATCTTGGGCCGGGCTGGTTGACCATTGCTCTGGCGGCCACCGCGATTCGTGGTGCGATCGGTGCCCTTCTGGCCAAGGAACAGTCGCGGCTCTGGTATCACGCCATCGCCACGGCGGGTGCAGGTCTCGCCTGGCTGTCGGGTCTCAGTTGGTCCGAGGCCGACCAACTGATGTCGGTCAATGTCTCCGTAGTGGTGTTCGGTGGGCTCGCCGTCACAATCGCATCGGTCAACAGGTGGTGGAATCTTCGCTCCGACACGGCGATTTGGTGGGGCGGGCTCGCCATTCTCGGAGTCGTGACCTCGACGATCTACACGTTTGTGCCTCAGGGGCCAGGCATCGTTGGTCCTTGGGTCGCTCTTGGGTTAGCCATGTCTTCGGTCGCGTTCGAGGTAGGCGCCGAGCGTTACGAGAAGAGTGTCTTCCAATCGATTTCGGTTGCGTCAGCGGGATTGGCTTGGATCGCGATGCTGGTCGGGTTGGGCTGGACGGCACCGGAAGCGCACAGTTACACCGCCATTGTGTTCGGGGGATTGGCTCTAGGAGCCTCGGTGGTTGGTCGTGCCGAGCTGGTCAGACCGCCTCACGCTATCCGATGGGGCGGCTTGGGTGTGGCGGGTGTTGTGGTGGTTTTGATCTTCAGCCGCGATTCGGCCGGTGGGGTTCTCTTCGATGGGCCCGAAGTGGCAATTGGTGTAGCGATGACGGCTATCGCCTTAGAACTTAGTGCCAGCTTCGCAGATCGATTCGTCAGGTATCTCGCCATTCCGGCAGCGGCTATTGCATGGGGAGCACTGGCCTTGGGTATGGGTTGGGCAACCGAAGTGGCAGCGATATGGACGGCCGTCGTCTTTGGGTTGCTTGCCTTGGTCGTCGGTGAGGTTGTGAGAGCACGCCGAGCGGTGGCGAATCTAAATCTGGCTCGAGGGTGGGCAGCCTTAGGAGCAGTCGGGGTGATTGTCGCTGCTGTCCTTTCATATGACGCCGGCGATATCGAGGCGACCGGATACTGGATCGCGGCAAGCCTGGCCCTCCTTGCCGTGTCGGCCGCTCGGGGGGCGGCACCTTTCGGGCTAGGTGGGCTGCGAGACATTGCGGGCCTCGCCGCTCTGGCATCGGTAATCATGTTTGCCTACACAGCCGAATGGTCCGATATCTGGATCGCAACAGCGATCCTCGCAGTTGCCGCCACTTCGACTCTGATGTCTCTCGCCGTGTGGGGACGTCAGCGCGAGTCGCTATGGCTCAGACCACTGGCTGTGCTCGGAGCAGTGGCGAACGTTGTTGTTTCTGCGATGGCTCTCGGACTGTTACCGGATCAGGCTCTGCTCATTGGTGTTCTCCTGTCAGTAGGAGTGCAAGTCATTGCCGTGGGACTCACGCGATCCCTCCCCGGCGTTCTTGCGGTCGGCCCTATTGTCCTCGGCGTTGCTTTCGTGCTTTCTGTCAGCGAGAGCGTTGGGGGATCGGCACAGTGGTACACCGTCCCACTTGGCATCGTGGTGTTGGCTGAGGTCGAGATCTTCCGAACCATGCCACGGGTTTCCGATCCAGCCGGAGGTCGCAACCTGATCGTCCTCCTTGAGTGGATCGGATTGGGGATCCTCGCGGCCCCGCCACTGGTGGAGATGTTCACCCTGTCATTGTTTGCGGGGCTGGCATCAGTTGCGGTCGCCGTTGCTGTGTTTGTGTGGGGTGTGGCAACCAGGGTCCGACGCCGGGTCGTGGCGGCAGCTTCCCTGTTGGTGGCCACGCTGGTTCTGATGTTGTTCGCAGCCGCCGCAGGTAGTGCGCCGGACTCAGCGTTCTTCTGGATTCTCGCAATCGGAATCGGGTTTGCTGTGATGCTCGTAGCGGGTCTGGTCGAGGCGTATCGATCGAAAAAGGGCAAGACAATGGCTCGCCTTGATCAACTTATGGTTGGTTGGGAATGAGCTCTCGCTATTTGCAGGCCTTGACGGTGGCGGCCCTCGGCGTAGGGACGGTGGTTTGGGGAATTATCAATCCAAACGAGTTCTCGGCTGTCGGTCTCCTACTTGGCGCTGCCAGCCTTCCGACGGCGGTTCTGCTTGCCGTCTCAGGCCGTCTCAAGACGGACGTGCCGATCGGGTCACTGGTGGGAGGAGGGACCATCGGGCCGACAATCGCAGTTCTCAGTCACGCCCTCGTGTTTGGGTTTGCGTATTTGTTCTTCTTCGGATTTGCCGAGGAGGCAGGGTCGATTCTCGAGGCATTAAGGATCGATCCGGCGCTTGTGGATGCCGTCGGATCGCCGTGGATTCTGCTCCTGTTCTTTGAGTTGGTGCTGGTCGCTCCTTTCACTGAAGAGATAGGCAAGGCAGTGGGAGCGTCGGTCCAGCGGCCGGGAAGCCGGCAAGCCGCGTTTATGGCGGGCGTGGCTGCGGGTGTCGGCTTCGCCGTCGTCGAGAACGTTCTCTATGCAAGTGGCGGGTTTTTCCTCGGTACCGAATGGCAGGCGGTCATTTCAGTCAGAATGCTTGGTGCTGCCGTGCATCCGCTGGCGAGCGGTCTGGTCGTGATGGGCTGGTGGGAATGGCGACAGCACCGTGATGCAGGTTTGCTGGCGCGGCGATTCCTGGCGGGCGCCGGGGTCCATGCTCTCTGGAATGGCTCGATAGTCGTCTTGGGTGTGGTTGGCGAAGCGTATGGAATCGACCGCCTAGTGGGTTTGGGAGCATTGGGTGTCGTTTATGCCGCAGGTCTGGGGGCTATCGCGGTTGCGATGCTCTGGCGAGTGAGTACTTCAGTGGCCGACGACCTCGAAAAACTGGTCGCTTTCGACGGCACCGAAGTCCGGACCATCGGCGGATGGTTGGTTCTCACGGCTTCGATCCTTGTCCCAATTGCCCTGCTTTTCATTGCCTATCCAGTGTGGGTCAACGGATGAGCCTGTGTTCCCTCTCCGGGTTGGCGCAGGGTCCAGTGGGTTTGGCCTCCGTTTGACCCTCAGACACCTGACCACCGGAAACGCCAACAACCACAGGCCTTCCCGCATCTACACCACCTAATCCTTCTCGGCCTGCGTTGGTGAAAGGGCAGGAACTTGTTTGGCCCATGATGGGCCGCCTACTTTGAGGAGCTCAG
The DNA here is from genome assembly GCA_964194995.1 of uncultured Gammaproteobacteria bacterium. Taxonomy (GTDB): domain Bacteria; phylum Actinomycetota; class Acidimicrobiia; order Spongiisociales; family ZC4RG35; genus JACZUI01. The sequence continues at coordinate 10,452 of CAXMPS010000505.1, forward strand.
TCATGTGCCGCTACGAGACCCCGGTAGAGTTGAGCGCTTGCGGTTGGTGCTTCACCATCACTAGCCAGGCCGACCCGACCAGCGCTGCCGCAGCCGCCAAAGACGGCACGAGGAAGCTGCCTCCCAGGTCGAAGGTGATACCAAGCGAAAGTCGGTCCGACCATCTGGCTAAAGGCAAATGATGCTCAGTCGGTGGCCACCTCTTGCCTGGCTGCAGCATCAGTGAAACTCTTCTTCAGAGTTTCGTCGAC
>CAXMPS010000506.1:0-3538 GCA_964194995.1 uncultured Gammaproteobacteria bacterium
CGACCTCCTCGTCGACCGACGAGACTTTCCACAAGCGGTGCGCATTCTCGAGGATCTCGGATACGAACACATCATCCGCAACTGGGCGCTGGCAGAGGAAGTGCTCGCGGGCCAAGTCGTGATGACGAGTCAATCAGTACACGTCGACCTCCACTGGCACCTCCACTACTCCAGCCAGGACCGACGTCCGTTCGCACTCGATCCAGGGGCGATGATCGAGCGCTCCAGACGCGTCGCCGTCTCGGGCCTGACTGTGCCCACCCTGGACCCGGTCGACACCCTCCTCACGCTTGCCTTCCACGCAGCTCGATCCGACGGTCACCGTCTCATCTGGCTCAAGGACGTCGAACGAGCAGTCGCCGTGGAAGAGCCGGACCTCGACGAACTGGCGCGTCGGTGTCACGAGTACCGCTGCGCGCCACCCGTCGGCCTGATCCTCGGCCGAGCCCGAACTGTGCTCGATGCCCAGATCCCGGACGAGATCATCCGGGCGATGACGCCGGCGGCTCTGAGGGTGACAGATCGTCTCGCGACCGCGCTCGTACATCCGGTGCAGCTACACGAGCGCGGCACCATCACACGGTCAGTGAGGTCATCCACCGTGGCCAGCCTCTCTCCCCTGCCGACAAGGGGAGCCCGACGGCTACGACGGCGCCTTCTCCCTCCGCGCGAGAACGAGACGGACAGCCCTGACGAGAAAGAGAGTTACCTCGAAGCAGTCTCGGGCCTCGATCCACGTGCGTCCAGCAGTTCGGGCGCCATGACTGCGAAGGAGTTGTCATGACGTAACTGAGCGACAAGCTCTTGATAGCCAGCCGGTGAGAGTCCGGTCCGGGGAGACGCCAGGGTCCCCGGTAGCGAAGCTTCCGGGTCCGGTTGAGAGGCCGGGGTCGAAGCGAGGTGGAGCAACTGGCCGGTCCGCAGCATGAAGCGAAGTCTGCAGCGTCGTGAAGGCTCCCGCGGTGACGCGGGAAACAGAGGGTGCCGAGCCTGTGTGGATTTGGTGAAGGCCATGGAAGGTGTCCGGGTTCCTGGAGCGGGCGCTGATGAACCCTTCGGCGTAGAGGACGTGGAACGGTCAGAGGGTTGTCGAGGGAACTGGAGAGGCCCTACTTGGTCTTGGCTCTGCGGGGGTCGAGAGCGTGTCTGCCTATAACCGGTGATCCCGGGAAATGGTCGACGGCCGAGAGGGAGTCGGAGGGGGTCGTAGTAGTGATGACGGGCAGGACAACACAACCTGGCCAGAGCGAAGGACCCCTGCTTCATCAGATGCATGACGTAGCAGAGAGGAACACTGATGAGTGCCGAGAATTCGGCTAGGACCGTCAGACAAGCCGATGGCTTGGACCCTGTTCGAGCTTTGCAACGCGTGCTTTACCGCAGTGCCAAACAGGACCGAACACGTCGGTTTCATGCTCTTCACGACAAGGTCGCCCGCAGCGATGTGATGTGGCGGGCGTGGGTTGACGTGGCCACCAACCAAGGCGCTGCTGGTGTCGACGGGGTGTCAATCGCCCAGGTCGAGACTGGTGGTGTCGAGTCGGTGCGGGCCTTCCTCGATGAACTCGCCGCTGGGCTTCGATCCGGAACGTATCGGCCGAAACCGTTGCGGCGAGTGAACATCCCCAAGCCGGGTAGGCCGGGTCAGACTCGGCCGCTGGGCATCCCTACGGTTGCCGATCGGGTGGTGATGGCGGCCGCGAAGATTGTGCTTGAGCCGATCTTCGAGGCCGACTTCTGCCCGGTGAGTTTCGGGTTTCGTCCGAGACGTTCGGCTCACCAAGCCCTCGAAGCTGTCCGTTGGGCGGCCAATGAGGGTCGGGGGTGGGTGCTCGACGCCGACATCAAGGCATGTTTTGACAATATCGACCACGACGCGCTCATGGCGCAGGTCGAACGCCGGGTTGTGGACCGGCACATGTTGAAACTGCTGCGAAGTTGGCTTCGTGCAGGGGTGTTCGAGGCGGGGGTGGTCTCTGATTCGGAGACCGGAACCCCGCAGGGTTCGCCGATTTCTCCCCTTCTCGCCAACATTGCTCTTCACGTCCTCGACGAGGTATGGGAAGGGCCGGGACGCCGGTTGGGGACGCTGATCAGATTCGCTGACGACTTTGTCGTCTTGTGCTCCACCAGGCAACGAGCCGAACAGGCCCGTGACCTGGCCGAAACCACGCTGGGACCGCTCGGGCTTCAACTACACCCGGACAAGACCCAGATCGTGGACATTCGCCACGGGGCGCAAGGTTTCGAGTTCTTGGGCTTCCATCACCGGATGGTCGAGTCTCGGAAACGACAAGGTCGTTACTGGCTCAACAAGTGGCCGTCACCGCGGGCCATGGCCTCGATCCGAGACAAGGTCCGCGACATGACAGCCCCAAATCGGGTCGGGCTCGAAATGAGCGCCGTGATCGAACAACTCAACCCCGTCTTGCGGGGTTGGGGCGCCTACTTCCGACAAGGAAACTCGTCGGCCAAGTTCGGTGCGATCGACCACTACGTCCATGAACGAGTAGCGGTGCTGGCCAGCCGCAAATACGGGCTCTCCGGGTTCAACTGGCAGGACCGCTTCACGTGGGACTGGCTCGGCAACCTAGGGATCTACCGACTCAGCGGAACGGTGCGCTACCCGACTGTGCATGCTATGCGGTGAACGATGTCGGAGAGCCGTGTGCGGGAGAACCGCACGCACGGTTCGATCGGGGGCCGCTGGCCAGAGGACTCCGGGCAGACACGTGGGAAAGACGAGAAAGCTACGGCCCAGCGTCTCCACGATCTGCACGGACCAGCAACCAGCGGCCTACCTCACCGATTTGGATTCTGTGAGCGTGGTCTGAGGTGTGATCGGCTGGTCGTGGTGGTGTGGCTCACCGAGCGTGTGTTGGTGCGCGTTGAAGCGGACCGCTTCGTGGTGAGTGGGTTGTCGACGTTCGGTTTGTCGGGGGTGCGTCAGGTCCCGGTGTCAGTTGTCAGCCTGACGGGGCGGGCAGTGCCCGAAGGGCGCTGAGCGCTTGGTGGAACTGGTCGGCCCATGGCCAGCGGGTCGGGAACCTCAGGGTGGGTCGCCCGGAGCGGTTGACGATGACCGCGGCGAGGGTGATGAGTCGGGTTCGTCGGGTCCGGTTCGTGATCGGTGCTTGTCCGGCGAGCTGGGTGGTCCAGCAGCCGAGGTTGTGGGCGAGGACTGCACAGGCGAGCCAGGCGGCGTTGGCGTGGTAGTGGCCCGACGGGATGTGGTCCAATCCGGCTCCTTCTTTGAGGTCACGGATGGCGAGCTCGATCACGGCGTGTTCTCGGTGGAACCGATCGGCTGCGACGGTGTCGAGATCGGTTCGGTTTGTGATGAAGGCGTGGTGTCGCCAGTCGGGCCACAGCCTGCGTTGGGCTTTGTCGATGAGCCGTACGGCGAACAACGAGGCGAACCGAGCGGGCCTTGGTGCCTTTGCCAACGGTGTAGATCGTTTCGGCGACTTGGGCTTGGCCAGCGAGCGTGTAAGCAATGTCGACCCAGGCGGACTCGTCGATGGCGGCGATGGCGGCT
>CAXMPS010000507.1:0-1041 GCA_964194995.1 uncultured Gammaproteobacteria bacterium
CTTTCTGCTGGTGCTCTTCGCCGTCTTTGTCGCCCCAGGCGCCTCGGCCAGCTAGGACTACGGCTTGTCGTAATCGAGTGTCGATGCGGTCGGCCCAGGGCGGCGCCTAGCCGCCCATATTGCCGGTTATGCGCTACCTGGCCTCCCAGGACAGACCGCCCATATTGCCGGTTATGGGCGGGGCTTCCTCGTCGCGAAGCGGCCATGGGTCAACGAGCAGAAAGGTCGTGACACGGCGACTGTTCAGGGAGGCTACGGAACGGGCTCCCATTCTGCGGAGAAGATGCCCGAACGAAGTCCGCACGGATCCTCGATGGCGACAAACTGCAAGTTGCCGTTCTCCAGCACGTCAATCTCATAGATGGCGTCGGGGTCGTCGCCGCAAAAGGCGCCCTCGACTTCGTGCAGAAACACCGTCGTCCCCTCAAACCTGGTCTCAATTACGCCAGTTGGCCTGTCCACGACCAAGTCTCGGCTCGACGAGTTGATGGTGTGCCAGGTCCCATCCTCAAAGAAGAGGATATCGATCTTATTTCCGGGGCCTTGGCGCTCGTAGATGGTCCCGGCGATGTCGTCAAAGGACGTGATCGGGCCGGGTTCTACCTCCGCTGTGCTGCAGGCTGCCAATAGCAACAGACCGACAGCCATCAAACTTGCAATGGGTTTCTGCACGGTATACCTCCATGTCGATCATCCTTTCCCGGATCAACGCCGAACCGACGAGGCAACCCACCGTCCCGCGACGACTCCCACGGCCGAGCGCCGGTCGGTCGATGCTCCAACTCATCTCCACTGTGATGTTGTTGGCCTAGCTCCATCTTTCTCCCGATGTGCTCCCTCACTAAAGGAATGTCCGGCACGCACCCTCAAAGGACAGTCCCCACGGACACCGCAGCGGACACTTCCCTAGTGAACCGCGCCCGCGGTTCAACGACAAGTGGGTCGTTTGGGGGGCTGCTCAGGCAGCCCCCCACCGTATGGGAAACAGGGCGCACCCTGGTCGAGAAGGGTGGCATCATTCTCCGTATCGACACTGTCATC
>CAXMPS010000508.1:0-1134 GCA_964194995.1 uncultured Gammaproteobacteria bacterium
TTGTTGTTGACCACGACACCGGCCGTCTCGTCTGGGCCGGACCCGGTCGATCCGAAGCCGCATTGGACGTGTTCTTCGACGAACTCGGCGAGCAACGAGCAGCTGAAATCACCCATGTTTCAGCGGATATGGCCGACTGGATCGCCCGTGTCGTGGCTCGACGTGCCCCCAATGCGATCCGCTGCGCCGACCCGTTCCATGTTGTTGCCTGGGCCATCGAAACAATAGTTCGGCCTGAAGACCGTCCGAACCGTCTAGCGGTGGTCCATTGAATCCGCTGAAATAGCCACCACCGAGACGTGTTCCATGGGGTCTGGCCCTCGGGGTGGGTTTCAAGGGGTCTGGCGCTAAGTGTCAGCAATCGGTGACGGTTGGCATGTGGAGGCGATCGCGTCCTGGATCGCATGATGAGGTAGGCGGCTCCGCCGTCAGCGATCCGGCGTCAATCATCGGCTCGGCGTAGGTTTCTGTTGGCTGACACCGCAGAAGTGGTGTCAGCGTGAGAGTGAACCAGTGACGTCTCAATTCGATGATCCCGAACACGACGCCGAGATCTATCGGTCTTACGCGCCCGAATTGGTCAGGTTCGCCAACTCGTTGGTTGGACCGAGTGACGCCCCTGATGTCGTCTCCGATGCGGTGCTCAAGGCGTTTACGTCTAGGAACTGGCCAGTGGTTGAGAATCATCGCGCCTACCTCTATCGCGCCGTACTCAACGAGTCCCGGTCTCGTCACCGATCCACGATGAGACGACGTGCCCGAGAAACTCGCACGGCTCCATCGCCCTGGACCGAAATGCCAGAGATACGCCCCGAAGTGCTCGAAGCATTGGCTGTTCTCAGTCCTCGACAGCGGGCTGTCGCCTTCCTGACTTACATCGAGGACCTGGACGAGGGTCAGGTGAGCGACCGGCTCGGTATTGGCCGGGGGTCTGTGAGACAGCATCTCGGCCGCGCCCGAGAAAAGCTGAGAAGGGCACTCGATGAGTGATCGCCTCGATGTTCGCATCCGTGAGCTCTTCGAGGAGCTCGATGAAGCTGTTCCGGCGACTCCTCTCTTGCCGAGCGCGAGAGAGAAAGAACAACCCGTCTGGCCTCGATGGTTGATACCGGCTGGGAGTGTGGCCGTAGTGAT
>CAXMPS010000509.1:0-2693 GCA_964194995.1 uncultured Gammaproteobacteria bacterium
GAGGCCTCGCCATGGTCCCCGGTTGCGGACCAGTTCGGTCTTGTAGAGACCGATGATCGACTCGGCGAGGGCGTTGTCATACGAGTCGCCCCGGGATCCGACCGAAGCGACGACCCCGTTTTCGGCGAGGCGTTCGGTGTATCGGATCGACAGATACTGCACTCCCCGATCGGAGTGGTGGATCAGCCCGTCGAGGTCGACACCGGCACGGTTCCGTTCCCAGATCGCCTGTTCCAAAGCGTGGAGCGCCAGGTCGGTGCGCAGGGACCGTGATGCGTGCCAGCCGACGATGCGGCGGGAGAACACGTCGGTGAGGAACGCCACATAGACGAACCCTGACCAGGTGCGCACATAGGTCAGGTCCGCTACCCACAGCCGGTTCGGCGCCGCAGCGGTGAACTGGCGATCCACCAGATCAGCCGGCCAGCCAGCAGGGTCGTCGGCGGGAATGGTGGTCCGTTTCGTCTTTCCCCGTACGGCGCCTTGCAACTCGAGGGCCCGCATCAGCCGCTCCACGGTGCAGCGAGCCACGGTGATGCCTTCCCGGTTGAGCTGCGCCCACACCTTCGGTGCCCCATACACCCCGAAGTTCTCCTGGTGCACCCGGGCGATGTCGACCTTTAACGCCTCATCTCGGATCGACCGAGCAGACCTCGGTCGGCGTTTCGCTGACCAATATGTCGACGGGGCGAACTGCAACACTCTGCAGATCGGCTCGACCCCGAAACGGTCGCGATACGTGTCGATGAACATGATCAGCTCCTGGGGCCGTCGAGCTCGGCCGCGAAGAAAGCCGAAGCCGCCTTCAGGATCTCATTGGCCCGTCGCAGCTCATGGTTCTCCCGTTCCAAGGCTTTGAGCCGTTCCCGCTCATCAGTACTCAACCCCGGGCGGCGACCCTCATCGATCTCAACCCGACGCACCCACCTGCGCACCGTCTCCGGCGTCGGACCCAACTTCTCCGCCACCGAACAGATCGCTTCCCACTGCGACCCGCCATGGCGTTCGGCCTCAAAGACCATCCGCACCGCCCGATCCCGCATCTCCACCGGGTATCTCCCCGGCCTGCTCTGTCCTGTCATAGCTCCATCCTCGCAACGTCTGGAGCCTGCGCATTACCCGGGGAGGTTCACCCTGCTGATTGTCTGTAGGGTGTCGATCGGTTCAGCAACTCCGGGATTCGGCGAATGGCGCGTTACAACTGCGTCGTAGCCGTAGCGGCGTTTGGTCTGCTGGCTGGGGGGTGTGGAGCCGCGACGGACGCGGATACGAGCACGACGACCTCGTCACCGACAACGACGATTGTGCAGACCTCCACAACCGCGCAACCGCAGTCGACAACGACGACTACGGTGATCGTCGGGCCTCAGCCGATGACATCCGGGAAACTCCTCGAGCCCGGTGAGTACCACACAACACTGATTGAACCCACAGTGCTGTTCCGAATTGATCGCAAACACACCCTTATCGCTTTCCAAGATCCGAAGGTGGCAGCGCTGCAGAACCGGCATCCTCGATCGGGGTTCTTCAACACTGATCTGCGACCGTACAAAGGTGTCGCTGTCCACAACCATTGGCTCCGCCTCGAAACCGATGAAGTCTTCTCCCAGCTCGAAGCACTCGATGGTGTCGAGTTCGGCGCTGCTACACCGGTAACGGTCGGCGGCTTCGAAGCCACTCAGTTCGATGCGGTCCTCACCACAAACGTGATTCTTTGGGAGAGGAAGGGGGAGAGTGCAGCCTCGGGCAATTCATGGTGGTTGGAGTTAGACCAAGTGACAAGGTTCATCGTGGTGGAAACCCCTGCTGGGCCTGTCCTTGTCACCATCGGCGCCCACGTCGAGGAATGGGACGCGTTCCTCACCACTGCAGAAGAGATCGTGGCCGGGATCTCGTTCCCCGAGTTCGACTAGGCCGCGCCGCCGGAGGCAATCAGGTAGCGCATATCGGCACATATGCGCTACCTGCCAAGATGGGACGGGGCCGCCCATATTGCCGGTTATGCGTGCCTAGAGCTGTATTCCGGCTGGAACCCCTACGCCGATATGCCTTTCTAGGCTCGCACCTTCTGAATCTCCCGATCAACAAGCTCACCTGTGCTCAGGTGGGCTGCGTTCTTACTCTCTTGTCTGATCAGCCACGGCTTGCCACGTGATACCCAGACCTTGACGAGCCACCAGGCGAACCGACCGCTTAGGAGCCATCCAATCCCGAAGGCCAGTGGAAGGCCGATCATGAGGGTGGCTATAGCGTCCCAATAGTGCGTGGCTTGCCACTCAGCGACTGCCGCTGAAGTGAAAGAGGCTCCAAACCAAAAGGCAGTGACAGTCCAGATTGTGCGAGAGAAGGCGTTGAGTCGTCCAACTGTCTCACTCCGGAGCCATCTGATTTGGCTTTCGGCCTTCTCTACGTGGTCCTTCGCCTGATCGATCACCTCTGCTGTTTCATCCAGCGTTTTCAGGCGCTCTGCGTACGATCCATCAGCTGAGAGGGCATCGGCCCTCAAATGCAGTTGGGCCTCTCGCGCGAACTCAGGCACCGGTCTGCGCCCGAATTTGATCATGCGCCAGGCCCTTGTGAGGCTGGTTCCAATCGCATTGCTGATTTGCGCCGCAACTCTTGCTCTCTGCAGCTGCTCTGTTAACAGGCTTGAAAGCGATTGGGCCCAAAGATTCAGCAAATCCATCAGCTCT
>CAXMPS010000510.1:0-1212 GCA_964194995.1 uncultured Gammaproteobacteria bacterium
AATGCTCTCCCGCAACAAGAAGACAGTGACCGCCAATCTGTCTACTCCGCAGGGTCAAGAGCTGATGCGGCAGTTGATCAAAACGTCCGACGTACTCATCGAGAACTTCCGACCTGGGACTCTCGAGGGCTGGAATCTCAGCCCCGAGAGCCTTCTCGAACTGAACCCAGATCTCGTCGTTGCCCGTGTAACCGGTTTCGGCCAGGTTGGGCCATATTCATCACGTCCCGGGTTTGGCACTCTCGCCGAGGCGATGTCCGGTTTTGCTGCGATCACCGGTGAGGCGGATGGGCCTCCGGTGCTTCCGCCATTTGGCCTCGCCGACGGCATCTCCGCTCTGGCCGCAGCGAATGCCGTCCAGATGTGCCTTTATCACCGCGACATCCGTCGGGGCGGCGGTCAGATCATCGATCTGGCGATCATCGAGCCCATTCTCTCTGTCATCGGTCCCCAGCCAATCTGGTACGACCAATTGGGCGTGATTCAGGAAAGAGTTGGCAATCGCTCGGTCAACAACTCACCACGCAACACCTATCAGACTCGTGACAATCGCTGGGTTGCCATCTCGACCAGCGCCCACAATGTTGCTGAGAGGGTCATGAAGTTGGTGGGGCACGCTGAGGTGATTTCGGAGCCCTGGTTCGGAACAGGACGAGGCCGGGCCCAGCACGCTGACGAACTCGACGCGATGGTGGGCTCGTGGATCGGTGAGCGAGACCTCGATGATGTTGTCTCCCAGTTTGAGCAAGCCAGTGCGGCGGTAGCCCCTGTTTACGACATCGCCGACATATTTGAGGACCCCCAATATCAGGCCCTGGACACCATTACGTCGGTTGACGATCCGGATCTCGGGGTTATCCGAATGCAGAACCTCATGTTTCGCCTGTCGGCCACACCCGGAGCGATCAAATGGAGCGGCCGCGGTATTGGCGCCGACAATGCAACCGTTTATGGCGAGCTGGGATTGAACAGCGAGGACCTCGAGGAACTATCCGCCCAGGGGGCGATCTAATGGATTCGATCGGGAGGCGCCTCCCGTCGTCCCGGGTTGTCGATCTGGCGCAGCCACTCCACCGTGGAATGCCTGTCTCTCCAAACCACCCTGCGTTCCAACTCGCCTTGATGCGCCGGCACGGTGACGTGGTGCGATCCGATGGCGGATCGGCGGCAAACGAGATCATCATCACCGGCGGTCATGTTGGCACCCATATC
>CAXMPS010000511.1:0-2821 GCA_964194995.1 uncultured Gammaproteobacteria bacterium
AAGGGAATCTGCACCGAGGCAGTCGAACGGCTCTTGGAGGAGTCCTTCAGCGGCATGAGCTACCATAAGGTGGTGCTCCGAATTGCAGCCGGCAACACTGCCTCGGACCGGGTTGCGGAGAAGCTCGGGTTCACCCGGGAAGGGGTTCTCCGCGAGGAACTGCTGATCCGGGGAAACTGGGTCGATCACTCACTCTGGTCCCTGCTCGATCGCGAGTACCGGGCAATGCGTCGGGGACCTGTCCGCCGCTGATCCCTTCTTCGTGTGCACCAATCTCTAGCCGCCGGAGGCGATCACCCGCGATGCCTCTCCAACGAATGTGGCGAACGCCGGGAAAAAGCCGATGACCACTGTGAGAACCGTCGCCAATCCCAGAGCCAAACGTAACGAGCCCGCAGGTGGAGTGGCCGCAGCCTCCTCATCGAACTCCCCGATGGGGTCGTCGAGCCAGACGGTTTTGACGACCCTGGCGTAGTAATACAGAGCTATCACGGCATTGATCGCTGCGATCACTGCGAGCACAACCGTGGCCGTCCCACCGGCAATCATCACGGAGCGGAACATGGCGAACTTGGCGAACCATCCGGCGAGAGGAGGAATACCGGCGAGGCTGAAGAAGAACACTGCAACCAGCACACCAAGACGGGGGTCGACCCCATTCAGACCTTTCCACGCAGACAGCTCACCAGACCTCGTTATGCGGGCGCCGGCGATCACCACGGCAAAAGCGCCAAGGTTCATGACGGCGTAGATGACCAGATAGACGATGGTTGCCGTGAAGGCCTCTTCGAGATCTGCTCCAGCCACCGCAGCCGAGGCAAATGGAACCAGCATGAACCCTGCTTGTGCCACCGACGAGTACGCGAGCAGTCGGACGATATTGGTCTGACGAAGAGCCGACAGGTTGCCCACTGTCATCGACAAGGCTGCGAGCAGCCAGAGTGCGGGCGCCCAAACGTCGGACATCCCGGGCAGGGCGAGATAGAGCACTAGGAGCATTGCGACGAACCCAGCAGCCTTTGAGTTCACAGACAGATACGCGGTAATGGGCGTGGGAGCCCCTTCGTAGGTATCCGGTGCCCAGAAGTGGAAAGGCACCGCCGCGATCTTGAAGGAGAACCCGACAATGACAAAGAGCACCGCCATGATGAGCGCCGGCTCATCAGACCGGCCGGCGGTCTCAGCGGCGAGCCCCACAAAGGAAACCTCACCCGTCAATCCGTACAGGAAGGACATTCCGTAAAGGAGGATCGCGGTTGAGAGAACCCCAAGGATGAAGTACTTCATGGAAGCTTCGTTGGACTTCGCGTCACCCTTGCGCCAGCCGGCCAGCAAGTACAGCGGGCCAGTGGTGAGTTCGAGGCCGATGAAGAGGACGATCAGATCTCGAGATGAGGCCATCACCAACGAGCCAAGCAACGACGCCAGGAGCAAGAAGTAGTACTCACCCTGGTAGTACCGCTCTGACTCGATGTAGTCGTGAGACATCAGAAAGACCAGATACGCCGACACGATGAAGACACCCTTGAGCACAAGAGCAAACTCGTCCACCACATAAGAACCGTCGAACATCGAGCGGGTTCCGCCCTCAACCCAGAGAATCACCAGAGGGATCGCGGCAAGGGCCGTTCCCGCCACGGCCACGGTTGCGGTCCAATACTTCTGGGCGCGGGGCAGCATCAGGTCGAGGGTGAACACCGCGAGCATCGTCGCGACGACTACCAGCTCGGGGGCGATCGCGAGGTAGTCAATTTCGAAGCTCATCGGCTAGCCACCGATCACCTCTGTCACCGAAGCTGTCGTATCGGAGCCAAACACCGTATTGACCAGCGAGGTCACGCTCTCGGTGGTCGCGTCAAAGATCACATTCGGATAGAAGCCGATCACGACGATCAACACGATGAGAGGAACCCAGGCCGAAAGCTCGAAGCGATCCACGTCGTGGAATTCGTGATCCAGCCACTCCTGTTTGGGCTCGCCGAGGTTGACCCTCTGCAGCATCCACAGCATGTATCCGGCGGTGAGGACCGTGCCGACGGCGGCTACGACCATTGCCGTTCGGAAGACCCCTAGTGACAGGCCGTCGAGAGGGTTGTAGGCACCAAGGAGCGACATGAATTCGCCCCAAAATCCGGCAAGACCCGGCAGCCCGAGCGATGCCATGGCCGTGAAGGCAAAGATGCCCCCCAGCACCGGCATGAGCTTGATGTTGCCGCCGAGACGGGACATCTCCCGGGTGTGATACCTGTGGGACATCGATCCGGCAAGGAAGAAGAGGAGGCCCGTGATCAAACCGTGGGCAACCATGCCGATGATTGCGGCGTTTATCCCGACGTCGGTCAAGGTGGCGATTCCCAACATCACAAAGCCCATGTGACCGACAGACGAGAACGCTATGAGACGTTTCAAGTCGGTCTGAGCCAGACAGGCCAGAGATCCGTAGATGATCCCGATCACGGCCAAGATCGCTATCGCGGGTGCCCAATTGACTGCCTGCTCGGGAAGGATCGGTAGTGAGATCCGGATGAAACCGTACGAACCCAACTTCAGGAGGATCGCCGCCAACAGCACCGAGCCGACAGTCGGAGCCGCGGTGTGGGCATCGGGAAGCCATGTGTGAAATGGCCACATCGGCACCTTGACCGCGAAGCCGAGGAACATGGCGCCAAATATCCAGAAAGCGAAGCTCCCTACAAAAGCACCCGAGGCACCCAACTCGGTGAGGGTGGTGATGTCGAACGTGCGCTCTCCAAAGTCACCCGACTCGAAGTAGAGGGCGAGGAAACCCAGCAGCATGAAGGCCGAGCCAAACAGAGTGAAC
>CAXMPS010000512.1:0-4875 GCA_964194995.1 uncultured Gammaproteobacteria bacterium
GTTTCCTGCCAACTAGGTAGCGGCTATTGGGGATTGGGTAGTGAGTAGCCCCATATCTGGGCAACCACTACCGATTACATCCAGTCCGGTAATCCTTACCTTGGCCCTAACTGGCCTGCAGAAGAGGCCCATGCCGACCAAAGGTGAGACACATGAGCTGGGAACACACCGACATCGCAATGGCACCACGAGCTGGAAGGGCCGACGAGCTGAGAACCGAGGCTGCCCGCTACAAGCAAGGCCGCGAGATCATCAAACTGAGACGGTCCCGGATGCTCTACTCCCTGCGCTCTTGGCTCTCCGAAGGATTGGTGACCCTCGTTGACTGGATCACACCCCCAGAACAGCCGTCAGCAGAGTTCCTCTCCGCCGACTAGGTCACCCGGTGCCGGAACCCTGGTTTGGCAAAAGGTGATGAACGCGAGTATCGCGAATGCAGTTCCCAGCCACCCCGGCCGACTCGACGCTCGAGCAGCCTTCAGCTAGCCCGTGGAGTCAGTTCCTGACGACTCGGTCAGGGTGTGCGATTGATGACTCGTTGTGCCTTGCCGGTCGAGCGACTGACCGATCCAGGCTCTGCAACTCGGACCTCGACCGTGATGCCGACGCTGTCTTTGATGTGTCCTGCGGTTGTTGCAGCCAGCGCGCGAACGGCCGGTTCGTCGAGGTGCTCCCTCGATTCGACGTGGATGACGAGGCCGTTGCTGTTGCCTGCCTGCACCACCTCTAGCTGGTAGTGCGGCGCCAACCCCGGAATTCTGAGCAGAATGACTTCGACCTGACTGGGGTAGAGATTCACCCCACGAATGATGAGCATGTCATCGGTGCGGCCCTTGATACGAGCGATCCGTCTCATCGTTCTTGCGGTGCCGGAGAGGAGACGGGTCAGATCACCCGTTCGGTAACGGATGACTGGCATGGCCTCCTTGGTGAGCGAGGTAAGGACAAGTTCGCCCTCTTCGCCGCTGGGGAGCATCTCGCCGCTGTCGGGGTCGATCACCTCGGGGTAGAAATGGTCCTCCCAAACTGTGAGACCATCCTTGGTTTCGATGCATTCCTGTGCAACACCGGGCCCGATGACCTCGGTTAGGCCGTAGATGTCTACCGCATCGATCTGGAGACGCTGTTCTATCTCCTTCCTCATCTCGTCTGTCCACGGCTCGGCACCGAAGATCCCAATTTCGAGGGAACTCTCGGCGGGATCGAAACCCTGACGTTCCATCTCGTCTATCAGGTTCAGACAGTACGAAGGGGTGACGAGGATGATGCGCGGCTGGAGGTCGTGAATCAAGCTGACTTGCTTCGCGGTCTGTCCGCCGGATACAGGGATAACGGTGCAGCCGAGCCGTTCCGCCCCGTAGTGCGCGCCAAGACCTCCGGTGAAGAGCCCGTAGCCATAGGCGATGTGGGCAATATCGCCGGGTCGGCCGCCCGCGGCCCAGATGGAGCGGGCCATCACGTTGGCCCACATGTCGATATCGCTCTGGGTATAGGCGACCACTGTCGGCTTTCCGGTAGTCCCGGACGAGGCGTGAATCCGAACAACCTGCTCGCGGGGCACGGCCAGCAGCCCGAGCGGGTAGTTCTTCCGAAACGTGTCCTTGGTCAGGAACGGGAAGTGACCGAAATCCTCGAGCGACCGGCAGTCTTCGGGCGACACGCCTGCTGCATCGAATGTCGACCGGTAGTGATCCACGTTCTGGTACGCATGGCGCAGCGTCGTCGCAAGCCTCTCGAGCTGGAGAGAAAGGAGCTCGTCACGACTGGCGTTTTCGATCGCATCGAGGCCCGCACTCATACCTGCACCTACCCAAGCGTCGGAAGCGTCACACGGCTGACCGGAAGACTGGCAGACCGCGCTCGATCATCTCGGCCGTGCCGGTGAGCGATATCCGGAAATGGCCCGGTGACTTGCACGTGGTCCCAGGCAGCACCAGCACACCTTGGGTCGCCAACCGTTCCACGAAGGCGACATCGTCGGAGTCTGGCGAGCGCACCCAGAGATAGAACGTCCCCTCGGGCGGTCGCAGGTCGTAGCCCATCGCCACGAGTTCGGCCACAAGAAGGTCACGCTTCCGCTCCAGCTCCACAAGGTCGATTGAGAGAGCCTCGATCTTGGCGAGCGAGTACTGCATGATGGCGCTGGGGAACAACCAGCCACTCGCGATCTGCGCCATGAAGATGTCGTTGCGTAACGATGTCCGGTCAGGCATCGACGGCGAGAGCGCCAGCCAGCCAATCCGCTGGCCAGGGGTCAGCAGGATCTTGCCGTAGCTGTATGAGATCAGCGTGTAGGGGTAGTACAGAGATGGGCTCGTGAACTTGGCGTCGCTGAACACGAGCTTTGCGTAGGGCTCATCCGACAGTAGGTAGATCGGCGAACCATGCTGATCGGAGGCCTCGGTCAACATCGCCGCCAACCGCTCCAGAGTGGCGGGCGGGTAGATGCGCCCGGTGGGATTGTGAGGCGTGTTGACGATCACGAGTCTGGTTTTCGAGGTGATCGCCGCGGCCAGCCCGTCGATATCGAGGTCGTGGTCGTCGGCGCGGACGGGCACGCTCACCGGCACTCCACCAACCGAGAAAATCATCGATTCATAGAAGAACCATGGTGGGTCCGAATAGACCACCTCGTCTCCCACATCGACGAGAGTGGCGAGTGCGGTTGCGATGGCGCCGAAGGCTCCGGATGTCATCGCGATGTCTTCTGGCTCGAATGGCTGGCCCCGCCATTCGACTAGATGCTTGGCCACCCATCGACGCGGCTCATCTTCGGAGAACTTGTACGCGTAATGGTTTTTGTCGCGCGGGGTGGTCGCAGAGGCAAGGGCTGACGCAAAGCCATCAACAACCATCTCCTGTGGATTGCCGAAGGCAAGGTCGACGATGTTCGGTTCGAATCGGTGCCCCTCCCATATCTCGAGAAACGAGAGAAGGGTTTCATTGGCTCGTGTTATCTGATCAATCCGTCTTGTCGGCACTGCCCCTCCAGGACGAGAGCCGCGACCCTAGTGTCCTGTCTGGCTGTTCCGTTGATGAAATCGGCGAGGGCTGGGCGTCGGTCGCAAGGCCGAGCACGCAGGCATAGTCGGAGCTATGTCGAGGACGAGAACGCCGTGAGCGGCGTTCAGACCCGTCGAATTCGCGACATGATTAGCCGGACAGGACACCAGCGCAGCGTCGCACTGGTGATCTTGTAAGCGCAGTTCGCCTAGCTCGGGCTTACTCAAATCACCCGCTCGACCACACGACCCAGCTTCCGTCTGACACCAATTTCGGACCGGTTGAGTTGAGTCTCTGCACCCACACCCCCCGTTGGC
This sequence comes from uncultured Gammaproteobacteria bacterium, assembly GCA_964194995.1. Taxonomy (GTDB): domain Bacteria; phylum Actinomycetota; class Acidimicrobiia; order Spongiisociales; family ZC4RG35; genus JACZUI01. The sequence continues at coordinate 3,321 of CAXMPS010000512.1, forward strand.
CATCGACCTCCCCTGTATAGGCGAACGCCGAGCCGTCGGGAGACCAATACGAGAGCGATTGGGCGTATTGGGGAAAGAATGGGAGGACATCGCGAAAATAGCTTCCCGCCGGCGTGAATGGCGCCAGCTCCAACGTCCCGGAGCCCGACCTCCACACCAACGGTGTCACTTCTCCCGAAGAACCGGTGGGGAGAAATGCCAGCAGCGACTCACCGTCGCCACTCCAGTAGAAGCCGACCGCGGGTGATCCGCTGACAGTCTCGACCTCGCCGGTCGCGACTTCGAACACGACCACCGAGTTCAGCGCAATCTCCGGAATGCCCTGAAGCCCCACAGTCACCGAGCCATCCTCACCAATGGATTGGACAGCGACCCTTGTCCCCTGTTCGTTGACAACAAAAGCCACCGGGCCGGGCACGGAGAGGAGCGGTGTCGTCCCGCTTTGATCTGTCTCGACTACCAGCTCATCCGAGACCAGGTGGAAGATCCCGGCCTCGGTCCAGAACGGGGCCAGATAACCGGGGTCGGTCGGCCCCAGATCCTTGGAGTCCTCTCCTTGGCTCACCGTTTCGAAACGACGCGACTCGATGTGCGCAACCAGCTCATCCCCCTCCGGACTCCAGGAGAAGTAGAACGGGGCCCCCTGACCGCGAACGGTCGTGGTGCCTTCTGACACGTCGACCAACTCGAACTCGATGGTTCCCCCTGCCCCATTGCGAAGCGCACCAACACTCTCACTGTCGGGCGACCAGTAGAGATAGAACGGTAGATCACTCATGGGAATGAACCGGGCGTCCCCACCCCCGACATCACCAATTCCCACCGAGAACCCATCCGAGCCGATCTGGCCCCAGGCGACCGACCCCGAGTCGGGCGACCAGATTGGCTGAAAGTAGGCGACCGACCCATCGGAACCGTCCGTGATCTCTATCCGATTGGACCCGTCCGGGTCTATCACCGAGATGCTCCCGTCCTCGTCGAGGATCGCCAACCGACCCGGTAGATCGCCCACATCGTCGGCCACGGCAAACTGCGTGCTCGATGAGACGGTCGGAACTTCTGAGGTAGCGGTGGTCGCACCCTGGGTGCATCCGCCCACCACCAGAACCAGTACCGGGATCAGGGCGAGTCGACGAGGCATCCCACCCAGGGTATCGAAGGGGTCAAGTGTCCTGAGTCGCAAATATGCACAGAATCTCGCCGGTCGGCGACATCAGCACGGACTCACGACTCAGGACACTCGGAGCCCGCTGAACAATGCATGTCGCTCATCTCAACGAACGGCACTATCCGGCAGACTCCCGGAAGCTCAGACGAATAGCGACACGTCGGCCTCGGCCGCGTAGTCCAGGAACGCGGCAGCCCCGGCAATATCGGCCCCCTCGATCAGATCATCCTTCTCGACGCCCATAACCCCCATGGTTGTGGCGCAGGCGTAGAACGTCACGCCCAGATCACGGGTCATCTCAATGAACTCGGGAATCGTGGGGAATCGAGCGTCGGACATCCACTTGCGCATCACCTTGGTCGCGGCGGCGGTCGCGCCAGGAACCGC
>CAXMPS010000513.1:0-1492 GCA_964194995.1 uncultured Gammaproteobacteria bacterium
CGGATTCTGCCAGGGCGAGCGCGGCGCTGTGAGAACCTGCTCGATTTCGAGAGCATGCACGGTTCGTTTGAAGTCATTTCCGTAGATGCCATCGCGGTCACGGATCAGATACCGAGGTGCCGTGTTCCAAGGGAATGCTTCGATGAGTTGTCGTCCGGTCCATCCGGCCGAGGGATGCTCGGTGACGTTGAAGTGAACGATGCGCCGTCGGTCGTGGGACAGCACCAGGAACACGAAGAGAATACGGAAGGTAACGGTGGGCACGGTGAAGAAGTCGATGGAGACGAGATCCTTGAGGTGATTGTCGAGGAACGCCCGCCAACTCGGACTCGGTGGTTTCCAATGTCGGATCATGTACTTAGCGACCGTCGTCTGGGCCAGTTCGATACCGAGCTTGAGCAACTCGCCGTGAATCCGGGGAGCGCCCCATAGCGGGTTGGTTCGGGACATCCTACGAATCAGATTTCGGACCTCGGGGTCGATCGTCGGCCGGCCACCCTTGTGTCGGCTCTTCCACGCCCAGTAGTACTTAAAGCCCTGCCGGTGCCAGCGGACGACGGTCTCGGGTTTGACGACGATGAGACTTTCTCGCCATCCATCCCAGGACCGAGCGAGCCAGAGCCAGAAGACGCGGCCCTTGGTTTTCAGCCGTGGGCGTTTGGTCTTTCTGTGGAGAACGATGAGCTGCTGGCGCAGCGCCAGGTTCTCAGCGACCAAGTTGGCCCTCCTGGTGGACACACCTCGGACGACAGCCCAGAGCAGCCGCAGCAGGAACATCGGCACCTCTATCCTTATTTATGGGAGTCGGTGCCGGAGTATACTCGGGACGAGAATCCGGACGGCGGATGAGGTTTCTGGTAAGGACAACGGGACTGCATTGCCCCGGAATAGCTGGAAGTTCCCGAGACCATAGATGACCGGAAACTGCGCTCGCGGCAAGACGTGACGGACTACACCAGAAAGGAGTCACCCCATGGGCGACAAGAAAGGCAAGAAGGACAAGGCCAAAGAGAATCGGCAGAAGGAAGCCAAACAAGCGAAAACCGCAAAGCAGAAACAGGGAAAGCATCAGCAGCCGCCCCGTGTACCCGACCAGCAAGAGTGAACGGCCAGGAAGCGCGTGGGCGTACTGTCCAAGAACCGTGCGGACCGATGCCGGGGATGTGGTTCGTTCGTCGCGTGAATGGGCTACGCAGCGGCGCGGCGGTGGATGCGAAGCAGCCCGCTGAAGTCCTCCATCGGGTTGAGCGTCCCGAACTAAAAGGACTTTCGGGCTCTCGGTGGTTGTGTTCTGTTTGTACCTTGGGGAGCCAACATCCGCACGCGGTCAGCAGTCGCTCGATCTGCTTAGCTGAGCCTGTCGTAGACGCGATCCCGCATCTCGCGAGCACTCCTCGCTTTTTTGACCGATCCCGCCAGGTGATGCTCTCCACCCCGTGCTGTCCAAATACAGAAACGATCGTTGTCTGGGGTGGGAGCTTGGGGCTTACGC
>CAXMPS010000514.1:0-1015 GCA_964194995.1 uncultured Gammaproteobacteria bacterium
CGTCATCGGAGGCACCATCGGCACTGTCGAAACCAGACAGCACATTCTTGACGGCTCCCCGGTCACGTTCAGCGGTGTCGCCGTAGGGAAACTCATCGTGGACAATGAAGGCGGCTTCCCCGGCCACTACGTCTTCACCAACACCGGGCTCTCCTTCAACAACGTCACCGTCAAATCAGCCGCCCCCGGCACCCAGGTCACCATCAACGGCGAAACCCGAACGTTTGGTTAGCCACAGCCATCAGAAGATCGAGCCTTTCTTCTAGTGTCCGCCCACATCGGCACATATGCGCTACCTCGGCTCTCGCCCTCGATTGCGGTTGCAGCTTCGGCTAGCCGAGGGTGAGGCTCCATACGAAGACGGTAACGATGAGCCACGCCGCGGCCCCGACGAAGGAACCGAAGCGAGCAGATCGGTTGGTGGGGGCCACCGCGGCAATCCCCACAAGAACGCCGATCCAAGCGACGAGCGCCAGCACCGGCACAAGGTCAGGCGCCTTGAGAAAGTCGCTCTCATACTCAGGATTGCCGGCGACAGCACCCGTCAGTGAAGAATCTAGGTCGTTGAGCCCCAACCAAATGACAAGAACGGTGACCAGCGCGCCCGAGACGCCGAGCATCACCACCGGCCAGCGGGGTGGTCGTGTATATCCCAACGAACTCCACACGCCATCTTCGGCCTGCAGCCACAGCTCCTTGTGCGATCGCTGAGGCTGGTCAGCGCGGAGCCGCTCGTACTCCAGTTGAACCTGGCTGAAGGATTCGTCACGCGCCATCGCTGAACACTTCCATATCGTTGTCTTCGGCCTTGGGCTTCACATCAACATCATCACGGAAGCTGTTTGATGGCGATATCGGGGATCACCCCCACTACCCCGCCCATATCGGCTGCCGGCTCAAGGGGTCATTGCAACACTTCGGCGAGTTTCTCTGATGGTGTCATCCCGTCGAGGGTCTGTCGAGGTCGTCCGTTGAGCGAGTGTGCAGCCTTGTCGAGGTCAGCCTGGGTGAGCTG
>CAXMPS010000515.1:0-6177 GCA_964194995.1 uncultured Gammaproteobacteria bacterium
TGGTCCAGCTATGTCCATCCGGCGAGAAGAACAACACCGACGTCATCTGAGGCTCCTCAAACTCGGATTCCTCAAAACCCGCCTCTTCGAATGCCTTGTCCTGAGCTTCTTCAAATTCCTCAAAAGTGAAGGCGATCAAACTCTCACCTGTGTCAGGGTCGACGATCGTGATTGAGCCATCCTCCTCGTCAATGACCAAGGTGTCCTCGTCCTCGAAGCCGGTCTCCAGCAGCTCATTCCCAGCGCTGTCGGCAACTGTTATCCGGCCGGTCTCGAGTTCGACCCTGACGATGAGGCCATCTTTCTCAATGGTGACCGGAGGCAACGCCTGCCTAGGTGGCTCCAGTTCGGCCAACATCACGATCCCGAGCGGGCCTGCCGCGATCTGACCCACTGTGATGTGGAATTGATCGGTGTGGTCCAACGACGGGCTGGCCGGGAGTTGCTCCCAGGTGTCACCATCAGCAGAGGTCCATAACCTGACCCCGTCCTCAGTACCAACCGCGGTCACGACCTCGTCGTCCCACTGAGCAATTTCGCCGCCGAGGGGGAGAGGGCCATCACTGATGAAGTCGGGAATCGACACCTCCCACGATGTCCCGTCGGGGGACCACCAGAAGCGGTCGCCGCCGTCCGACCATTCGATGTAACCACTCGTCATATAGCCGGTACCGGTGGGAAGGATCTCACGGATATAGGCACCGGGCCCAAAGGGGTCTGCCACCAGATTCCAGGAAGCCCCATCGGCGGAGGTCCACACCACAAACCGATGCTCATCGACTCCTTGCCGGTCCATGCTGCCCTGAATCACAAACCCAGTTGGGCCACTCACCACCGAGTCCAGGCCGGCCGATTCCCAACCATCCAGTTCCGGGAATTCCAGATCGAGTTCTTGCTGACTCCAAGTGAAGCCGTCCGGTGAGGTCAACAACATGTTGTCGTCGTCGAAGGTGCCGCCGATGGCGACATAGCCGAGATTGCTGGCGCTGATCTCGCTGGAGAAGAACTGGTCGTCTGAGAGGTCGAGGTCAAGATCCGCTTCGGTCCACTCAACGCCGTCTTCCGAAACCCACGCTTGGGAGCCGTGGGCGAAGCGGTACGCGATAAATCCTCCATCGGTCGCGATCATCTCGTCGATGAACGTCTCGCCGGACAGACCGGCCTCAGCCCACTTGAGGGGGACGGCGGCGTCATCTGCCGGCGGCTCCGTAGTACCGACCGCGCCGGAGGTCGGAGTGCTTACAGCCTGTTCTGTTGGAACCGTCGACCCGGTCGTCTCAGTGGTGACGTCACGGGTGGCGCAGGCGGAGACAGCCAGAATTAGTGCGATCAACACTGCAGGGCTAGTCGAGCGAAGCGGCTGTTGAGCCCGGAGCCGACGCCTGCGATTCCAGGGGCTCCCGACGCTGAAATTGTTGCGTTTGATCTGTGGTGTGCGTGCCATGTACGCACAGTCCCTCGGCATCGAGAAACCCGATATCGGGGACTTCCCCGATGCCTTCACGCCTATAGGGGTAAACCCCGATTGACCACTCCACAGGTCCCAACAAGATGTCGAGATGGCCAGACGGCGTTTTCTCGCGTACCGTGGGTTCATGACCGTCGATGAGGGGACTCGCGTCCCGCCGGTCAATCAAACGCTCACCCGCGTTGTCGTCTTGATGCGTCTTCTCGGATGGGTCTGGCTGATCGCCCTTGTGGTGGTAACGGCGGTTGATTCCGACGCCAATACAGCCGTACTGGCGGCCGCAGCTCTGATCGCCACCGCGGGAGCCGGTGTCATGCTGCTCGCGGTCCGGAGAGGTTTTCTCGGAGAGATCTGGTACGTCGTGTTCGACGGCGCCATCTCCCTGTTTCTGGTTTCGGCGGGCTGGCTCGCCGGCGCCGCTGACTTTGTCGCCGGCGGCTATCCGATGTCATGGCTGTTCGTGGTTGCCTATGCGACCAACCTGCGCTGGACGGTATTCGCGGCACTGATTGCCACTGGTGTCTTTGCGATCCTGCACGCCTTGATGGGCCTAGAGATGGTGAGAACTGTTGGAAGCATTCAGTTCGTGGTTGTTGCCCTTGTCGCGGGATGGGCATTCGACTCGGTTCGGCAGCGCGAGGCACTTCGCCTCCAGGCCGAGGACGAGCGGGCCGCGGCCGAAGAGCTTCTGGCCGCCGAGAAGGCGAAAGCCACCCGTCTCCATGAGAGATCGGAAATAGCCCGACAACTCCACGACTCCGTCCTACAGACGCTGAAGCTCATCTCTTCGTCGGCCGGCGACGCGGGAGAGGTCCGCTATTTGGCGCGCGTCCAAGAACGTGACCTGCGCAAGACCATCAACGAGTACCAATCGCCTCATCGAGACAGCTTCCGGGCTCGGCTCCTGGATGCAAGGGCCTCGGTTGAGGATCGATACCGGGTCGAGATCGAACAGGTCATCAGGGACGACGCGGAGATGACGCCCGGACTCCAGACTCTGATCGAAGCGGCGACGGAGGCGATGGCGAACGCGGCACGACATTCGGGCTCATCCACCATCGACCTTTATGCCGACGTGCGCCCCGATGGAGTCCAGATCAACGTGCTCGACCGGGGAAACGGTTTCGATCCTGAGACGGTCGGAGCGGGTGGCATGGCTCACTCGATAGTCGGCCGCGTCGCCGAGGCGGGCGGGACCGCGGACATAAAGACAGCCCCGGGCCGGGGAACGGATGTGTCGCTTTTCCTTCCCACGCCATGAAACATCCGGATCGCCCCCGGGTGTTTGTCGTCGAGGATCACCCGTTGATGCTCTTCGGGATCGAGAAGTACCTCGAAGACCGGTATGAGCTGGTGGGCTCGGCCAGCGAGGTCAAACCGGCGGTCGAGCTCGTTCTCGAGCGGAAGCCCGACTTGGTACTGCTTGATGTCCAAATACCTGGAGGCGGTGGGGCCGCCGTGATCGAAGCGGTGAAGAAACGGGAGGCGGACATCAAGTTTCTCGCCTTCACCGTGTCCACCAACGCCGAGGACGTGAAGCGCCTGTTCCAGGCTGGTGTCGACGGGTACGTGGTGAAAACGACAGACGGATTCAAGCTCGTCGAGCAGATCGATCAGGTGCTGGCCGGAGGGCGCCCGGTGTCGCGCTATGTCGCCAACTATCTGCTCCAGATCGACGATATCGCTGCGGCGAACTCGGAGCTCGAGTCACTGACCCAGAAGGAACGCGAGGTGATGACTCTCATCGCTCGCGGTTTCAAGTATCGGGAAGCAGCAGAGGAGCTCGAAATGAGCATCAAGACCCTGGAAACCCACATGAAGCACATCTTCGACAAGCTCGGCGTGGTCAGCCGCTACGAGCTCACACGCCTCGCCTTCGAGACCGGCTTCGTCGAACCCGGCGAGACCGACTGACCCCCATCGGGGCAAACCCCGATATCGACATCCAGTGGCCAACCACAGCATTAGGGGCGGTCATCGCTAGGAGAAACCATGACTGCAACCAAACGGCTGCCCCGACCGACCACTCGGACATCCAGGTCCCACTCCTCCGTGCGCCGAGTGCTCGTCTTCCTGGTTGCGGCCGCAATGGGGTTTCTGATCTACGGAATTGCCGCTGACAGTTTCTCGGTGACCTACTACCTGCTGATAACGGTCATCCTCACCGGTGTTGTCGCGTTGCTCCACCGGTCCGTTGGTTTCTCAGCGGCCGTGCTCTGGGGTCTGACGTGTGTTGCGATCGGTAACATCGCGGGTGGTGTCTTGCTGATCAACGGCGCACCCTTGTACGAACTGCCCGTGCTTGGCTCGATCAGATACGACAAGGTCTTCCATGCGATAGCCGCAGGGGTGGCGGCCTGGGCCTTCTTGGAGGCGCTCAACGCCTGGGGCCTTCGGCGCACTCCCATCCTTGGGTTTTGTGCGGCGATGATGGCGATCGGCGCAGGCGCCCTGGTCGAGGTTGTTGAGTATTTCGGTTCACTCCTCATCGAGAATGACAGCGTCGGCGGCTACACCAACAACATGCAAGACCTGGTTGTCAACACAGTGGGAGCGGCGTTCGGCGCAACGTGGGCGTACCGATCCCACCAGTACCCAAATGGGGACGAGCTGAGTCGTTTGAGTCAGCGACACCCTCGACGGTCGGGTCACACATCAGCCGAGCCCAAACCCGAGATCGCAGGGAAGCGAGCGATCGCACCAACAGCCACTTTGGAAGGCATGGGCCCATGACGCTTCGTTCAACAGTACGACGACTCGCAGCGGAGACACCGGATGATCGCAACCGTGTAGCCGACCTACTGCGGGTGGTGTCGATCCTCGTGGTGGTCTTCGGTCACTGGCTAATGGCGGCAGTAACCATCGCCGACGGCGAGTTGGTGCCCGGGCACCTTTTGATCTTGGCCGACTGGACTCACCCTCTGACCTGGATCTTCCAGGTGATGCCCATTTTCTTCCTCGTAGGCGGCTACTCCAACGCGCTTTCTTGGAGGTCGGCGCGGCGTAGGAGCGAATCATATGGGACGTGGCTCCGGGCTCGCCTCCGGCGCTTGATCCTTCCAGTGATCCCTCTCCTGGTGGTGTGGGGCGTCGGTGGGTGGCTGGCGATCGAGGCCGGCCTGGACTGGAGGATGTTGCAACTCGCCTCACAGGTGGCGCTCGTGCCCACCTGGTTCCTTGCCGCCTACGTGGTCATCGTGACCCTCGCCCCAGTAGCGCTGGCCATCTGGGAACGATTCGGCTGGTGGTCGATAATCGGCGGGACTGCCCTCGCTGGGCTCGCAGACGTACTGTCGATCGGCGGCGGAATCGTCCCGATCGGATTTCTCAATTACATCTTCGTGTGGGCCACGGTGCACCAGTTGGGCTTTGCCTGGCTAGACGGAAAACTCCGAGGCACGACCCGCCGCCTGGGTTTAGGCGCCCTCGGCTTCGGAGGCACGCTCGCCTTGGTGTGGCTGGGGCCGTATCCGGTGGCGATGGTGGGCCTGGACACGGCGCAAATCACCAACTCCTTTCCGCCCCGTGTCACGCTGATCTTTCTCGGCATGTTCCAGGCGGGGCTGGTCCTCGCCCTAGAGCCCGTCTTGGACCGATTCGTGCAGCGTTCCAGGCCCTGGATCTTCGTGGTCGGAGTGAGCGCTCAGATCATGACCCTGTACCTGTGGCATCTGACAGCGATGATCACGGCAGTCGGACTCGGGATGGCCCTTGGTGGGATCGGATTCGGGAGCGAGCCGTTGTCCCTGGAATGGTGGGCGACCCGCCCCGTCTGGTTTGCAATCCTGTCCCTGTTGACTCTCGCACTGATCGCCATATTCGGTCGTTTCGAAAGGCCCAGCCGTGACACCCGGCCGGCACCACCTTGGTGGCAGCCGGTTACTGGAGTGATTCTGGTGTGCTCCGGGCTCGGGTTCCTGGCGGCAATCGGCATCGCCGACGACGACGGGTTGAACGGTCTCGTGCTCAGTCTGCCGCTGATCGGAGTTGTGTTGGGTGGAATCTCGAAACCTGTGTGGGCGTGGCGGTCGGGACACCAGACCACCTGACTTGGGACGAGAAGAGGTAGAGGGTGATCGATCTATGGAGCAGCCGAACCCTCGTCGGGATCGACAGGTGGTTTCTCGCCCAACTCGAGAATCGCACACATGGTCCGCGCGAGCTCTGCCATCGCCATCGCCTTGCCGGGATCGAGATCACCGCGCTCCACCTGTTTGAAAGCCGTGTCTAGGCGGGTGTAGACCCTGGTGAGCCGAGCGGTACGCTTCTGAACTAGGCGCGCCCTCGCGTCCTGCGCCTTGCGAAACCCCTGGCCGAAGGCGCGTGCTGGATCGTGTGGATAGCAATAACCCGAGGGACCGATGACCGGCGACTGACACGGAAGACCGTCATTGCGCCGCCCGGGGCATCGCATCGTTTTGGCAGGGCTCGCCGTCGGTTCATGCTCGACGGGCTGATCGTGATCGCGCTGCTCGATCGGCCTGGCGTCCCTCGAGATGTCATGGCGTTCTGGCTTCGAGTCGATCACCTGCTCCGGATTCGTAGTCTTCATACTCGGATGCTGAGTCGATCGCTCTAGGTCAGACCGGTGGGTCAACTCATCTTCAGCGGAGATCCGAGATTCCGGGGATTTGGTTCCAGCAGACGACGGGGAGATCAGTTCGGGATGGGTGTCGGAGACGTGCTCCGACGTCTCCAAAGGGTGAAGC
>CAXMPS010000516.1:0-4746 GCA_964194995.1 uncultured Gammaproteobacteria bacterium
GGAAAACTCCCCGAGTATCGGCACTGGCTCAGCTTCGTCTGATGGGGCAACAGCCCAACATCGAGCTATCCGAGACCGATCTACCCCGAAGTGTCGCTGAACCACCACCGGCGAAACATTGGAAGCCGACAAAACCAGGGCTGATCACGGCCCCAGATCAGGTTCCAACCGGCGGGCGCTTTGGCTCCGCAGGGCCGGATGCGGGATGGGCCCTTCGGCTCCTCGCAGACGCGGAACTACCTGATTCTGACCCCCGCTTGCGGGGCGTGCTGACAGGTCTGGTGACCGCACGGGCCGCGGCGCTGGGTCGGGCGCCGATCCCTGAGGACATCGAGGTTGGTTTGGTGCTCTGTGGGTACTGGTCGGACCCTCCTCCTGAGATCATCGAGCGGCGGGCTCGATGGCTGGCGGCAGTTCCTCATGAGCAGCGACCAGGAGCGACAGCCGCGGGTGAGGTTGATCGCGATCTCATCGTCAACAAGCCGGAGAAAGTGCGCTGGATCCTAAGCCGGAGGATTCAAGAGCCCTCTGCCTGACTCATGAGTCGACGGTCGATTGTTAGATAGAACACGGACGACGCCGCCACAGTTCCGGCCACCACCACCCAGCCGAGAGCAATCGACGTAGCCGCGGCGAGGGCTGCGATCCCCGCCGTTCCGACCAGTCCCCCGAGCTGGAGGCTCAGCGAGTCTGCGGAAAGCATGGTGGAGCGTTCCTCTGATGAGATCTGACGGTGCAGCATCTCGGCGTGGAGCGGTCCGACCAGGCCGACGAACACATAGAAAACGAGGTATGCAACTCCCCCTATCAGCAATGCCTCCGACCCGGCAAGCCCGAGGAGAGCTGCGCTCACGCCCAGCATCGCGACAAACCCGGCAATTGCGGAGCGACCCTTGATGAGACGCACGAATCGGGGGCTTAGCCCGGAACCGGCGGCGGCGGCAGCGAACCCGATCGCCGCAACGATTCCGAAGAGCTCGGTTCGTCCTTCAGCCCCTCCGGCGAGGTCGGCAAAATGTGGCTGCCAGAGAATCTCGACACTGCTCAGCGCGAGACCGGAGGCGATCATCACCAGCATGAGGGATCTGACAATCGGAGCTCTGGCGGTCAGCCGCAGAGCCCGCTTGATGGTGGGGCCGACATCGGCAACGGCCTCTCGGATCCGACTTCCGTCGCTCTGGCCGCGTTCTTCTCGGACGAGAATCCAGATGGCTACCAGATGAATAATTCCCAGGACAAACGCGAGGATGATCGGGATGGCAACATCGCTGATTACCACGCTTCCCAGGGTCCAGCCGGAGTCGATCACCTTGGGGAGGAAAGCTGCGCCGATCGCGCCGATCGCGATCGCGAGCCCGCCCACGACCGCGGCAACGGATAACGGCTGATGGAGCTCGATTTCGGGTTCGATCCTCATGGCCTCGTCGACGAACCAGGCATCCAGGGCTCCTGAGTTCAATGCCCTTCCTATGCCCAATGCGGCCCAGGCAACGGCAAACTGCGGCAGAAGAACGGCAAACAGGAAGAGAAGCAGTCCGGCGCCGCTGATCGCCTCGGCGGCTAGAAGAACCGGCCTTCGTCCCAGCGTGTCGGCCAGCCCCCCTGTAGGCAATTCGAGCACAGCAACAGTGATGGCGTATGCCGCGACAGCCACCCCGATCTGGTCGAGCTTGAGACCCCGCTCCAGCATGAACAGAACCATGAACGGGATCACGGCACCAACTGGAAGCCATCTGAGCCCGGTCAGGATGTAGAAGGACCGTTTGATCCGTTTGAGGTCGTCCACGGTTACCAGCTTCGCAGCGGGACCGGGCCCAGGGCGTGCAGACGACCATCGACGGGCTGGTGAGGTACACACCCATGAGCACCCACTACCGTCATTCGGCCCATGAAGATCGTGCGCATCAAGGCCGGCGATGACATCGCCTATGGCATGGCAGACGCCGAGGGAGTTCTCGTCTACAGAGGCTCGCCGTTTGTTGCTTGGGAACCCACCGAAGCCGTAGTTCCCTGGGATGTTGTCCAGCTTCTATCCCCGGTTCTCCCGACCAAAGTCGTCTGTGTTGGCAAGAACTACTCAGACCATGTTGACGAGATGGATGGCGACGTTCCAGATGAGCCGCTGATCTTCATCAAGCCGGCGACCACCGTCGTTGGACAGAACGCCTCGGTGGTGTATCCCAAGCAATCCAAGGAGGTTCACCACGAAGCTGAGCTTGCTGTGGTTCTGTCCAAGGTGGCCCGTCACATAAAGGCAGAAGACGCTTCTCAATACATCCTCGGCTACACCGCAGCCAACGATGTCACCGCCCGTGATCTTCAGAACAAGGATGGTCAGTGGACGAGATCAAAGGGCTTCGACACCTTCTGCCCGCTTGGCCCTGCGATCGAGACAGAGCTCGACCCGCTGGAGCGGCTTGCCATCATCTGCAAGGTGAACGGTGAGGTCCGACAAGCAGGATTCACATCCGACATGGTGTTCGGGGTCGCCGAGATACTCGAGTTCGTGTCGTCGGTGATGACTCTCCTCCCCGGTGACGTGATTCTCACGGGTACCCCCGCAGGCGTAGGCAGGGTCGTGCCAGGGGACGTTATGGAGGTCGAGATCGACGGGATCGGGAGCTTGGTCAACCGGGTAGTCGAGCGATGACGGTCCGAGTTCGCATCGCACCGTCACCAACGGGAACGCTGCATGTCGGCACGGCCCGAGCTGCATTATTCAACTGGCTCTACGCCCGTCACCACAGAGGGGTGTTCATCGTCCGGATCGATGACACCGATCAGAAGCGATCCACTTCAGAGTATGAAGAGAACATCCTTACCTCGCTGAGCTGGCTTGGCCTCGATTGGGACGAAGGCGTCGAAGTGGGCGGTCCTCATGGCACTTACCGCCAATCGGACCGCTACCAGCGATATCGGGAGGTCGCCGAGGGTCTGGTCGAGACCGGAGCGGCCTATACCGACGACCGGCCGACCGATGAGCTGGAGGCCCTTCGCCAACAGGCCCAGAAGGAGGGCAAGCATCCCGGCCATTACATTCGGCGCCCAGCGCAGTCGGCCACCGAAGGCGTGATCAGATTCTCGATACCTCAGGAGCGCCCGATCGTCTTTGACGACCTGGTGCGAGGTTCGGTCTCATTCGAGCCCCAGGACGTGGACGACTTTGTGATCCTCAGGAGCAATGGCACCCCGACTTATCACCTTGCGTCCACCGTTGATGACGTTGACTACGGCATCACCCATGTTGCCCGCGGCGAGGACCTCCTTCCGTCCACCCCGAAACACATCCTGTTGACCAGGGCGCTGGGAGCGGACGTGCCTGTCTATGCCCATCTGCCCCTTCTGTTCGGCATCGATGGCAAGAAGCTGTCGAAGCGGCTCGGGGCGGCATCGCTGACGACATATGAAAACGAGGGATACCTTCCAGAGGCTGTTTTCAACTACCTGTCTTTGCTGGGCTGGTCGCTCGATGGCGAGACCGAGATCTTCTCCAGAGAGCAAGCAGTGGCTTCCTTTGACCTTGTCGACGTGTCGAAGAATCCAGCGACCTTCGACCCTGAGAAGCTGGCCTGGATGAATGGTGAGTACATCCGCGCCATGTCCAGCGAACACTTCAACGAGATGGTGCGACCGCACGTCGAAGACGCAGTCGGTCGAGAACTGACTGACGATGATTGGAGCCGTTTCGAGGAAATCTCGGAACTGGTTCAGGAGCGCACCAAGCTGCTGCCGGAGGCAGGGGAGCAGGTTGTTTTTCTGTTCAATGGCATCGAGTCCTACGACGAGAAGTCGTGGGCCAAGGTGATGACCAAGGATGGTGTTCCCGATATCCTCGAGGCTGCTCGGGGCGCCTTGGCAGAGCTCACGGTCTGGGACAAGCTTTCCATTGAAAAGGCCCTTCGGGCGATGGTCGAGGAGTTGGGTATCGGGGTCGGGAAGGCACTCCAGCCGATCAGAGTTTCGATCACAGGATCGTCGGTGAGCCCGCCGCTATTCGAATCACTGGGCGCACTTGGCAAGGAGTCTTCGTTGGAGCGCATCGAGATCGCACGAGGAATGTTGGGTTGAGCGCTTAGCCGACGTAACCTTCTGCCACCCTGGTCCCGTCGTCCAGCCTGGTCAGGACGCCGGCCTTTCAAGCCGGAAACGCCAGTTCGAATCTGGTCGGGACTGCCATGCAAACCCCCTGGTAACAGGGGGTTTCTTCTATTCCAGAGGAAGCACGTCTGCGAGGCTGTCCCTCATCTGTCCCTCACCAGGCGCGACAAACAGGTCATCAAGCTTGTCAGCCGCGCCCTCGTCCAACCCTTCCATCAGGTGTCCGTAACGGTCCAGGGTCACCGAGATCGACCCGTGGCCAAGTCTCTGCTGGATCGCCTTCGGATGCTCCCCAGCTGCGATTAGCCACGCCGCATGGGTGTGTCTCAGGTCATGGAGTCGACAGGGAAATCCAACCGATTTGCCCACCCCAGTCCGCCATACCCGAGAGAAGGACCCACGCCGTAATACGTCACCACGGTTTGTGGTCCACACGAACCCATTTACAGGAGGGAACACCTCGAGGTGGCGGGCGAGCTCGTCCACAACAGCCCGAGGCATCGCCAACGTCCGAGCCGAAGCGGAAGACTTCGGCGGTCCTGTATATGGGGCCTGACCGCGAGGTTCTTTTAATACTTGACGGACCGCTAGACGGCGGCGGAGCATGTCAACTGCTCCAACCTTCCACCCAGCCAGCTCCCCGAAACG
>CAXMPS010000517.1:0-5836 GCA_964194995.1 uncultured Gammaproteobacteria bacterium
GAGTCGACAAAGCCGCCGAGAGCGTCTTCGAGGTCACCCATCTCGTGAGCCAAGACGGCCATGTTGCGGAGATTCATGGCCCGGTAAAACGAAGAGAACCGCTCCAATGTCTTGTCCGAACGTTGCATGATTTCCGACGCCTCAGACGGATGGCCGCGGAGAAAACGTTCCACTCCCACGCCGAAACCTTCGACGACGGCGTGGGCCTCGTCCTGTCCTGCTTCCCGGGTTTCTTCGAGGCCCTGTTCAACTGCGATCATTGCCTTATCGAAGTCGAGTAAGGCCGTGTAGTTGACGGCCCTGCGCACCATTCCCGTGATACGGATGACGTCAACGCCGCTCTTCTCGCCGAGCTCGACGGTCTTTTCGTCGTGTTCTACGGCAGTAGCAACATTGCCCGCCAGCGAGGCGACGAAGCAAGAGGTCATGTGATACTCGGCCAGACCGACATCATCTCCACACTCTTCCGCCAAGTCACGTGCATCTTCGAGATATTTGGTCGCTCCGTCCAGGTCGCCACCAAGTGTCGCTGCGGTCCAGGCGAGACGATTGAGGGCGGTGACACGGGCCGCTGGACGATCCTGGTTCTCACCGAATTCGTACAGTTTCTGATATGCGGCGGAAGCCTGAGAGAGATCGGGGACCAGGGAGTAAGCCTCCCCGAGAGCGTCATGAGCCTTTTCGATCAACTCTGGATCGGGTGACTCAGGAAGATTGTCCAGTGCAGTGGTCAACAGTCGTATCGATTCTCCCAGCGACATCGAACGGGATGCCAAGAGTCCGGCTTGGATCAGATACGGGAAGGCTTTCGTCGTCTCGCCTGCTTCGACGAGATGTGTGGAGATCTCGAGAGCCCGGCCTGAATGCTTCTCGACCAGGTAGTCCGCCAACCGCTGATGGAGTTGGCGTCGAGTGCGCTTGAGGATGGTCTCGTACGCCGCTTCCTGAAATAGGGCGTGGCGAAATCGAACAGTGTCGGGCTTTTCGGCCCCCTCCACCAGGATTCCCCTACGGAGAAGGTCGGTCATCTGGTCCTGGAACGACTGGTTGTCTAGAACCACTTCGAGGGTCTCACGATCGAACTCCGTGCCGAGAACCGAGGCGACCTGGATCAAGTACTTGGACTGATCGTCGAGACGGTCGAGCCGGGCTGTGAGTGTGCCGGTCAGGCTCGACGGCAAGGTCGACCCGGCGCCGACCTCCGCAAGCGACTTGGCGATTTCCTCGATGAAGAGCGGGTTCCCGTCGGCACGTTCGAGAATGTTGGCTCTCTCGTCTTTGGAGAGCGAACTGGTGTCGGTCAAAGATTCGAGCAAGTGCAATCCATCGTCGGCAGGCAGGGCACTCAGCTCGAACGGGTGGTATCGATGATGGTGATTTCGCTCGGCGACCTCATGAATGCGCCAGGTGGGCTCGTCGCGGTAGGGCCGCATCGAGGCCATGATCCCGACCTCGGCCCCTTCGGTGAGTTCCATACATCGTTCGATGAGGGCGAGAGAGACGTCGTCCGCCCAGTGGAGGTCTTCAAGGACGATCACAACAGAACGCTGCCCGGCCAAGGCGGAGATGTACTCCATGAACGCCTCTCCGACCTTGGCATTGAGGGCGGGGGTTTCCAGGGCGTTTATGAACGCTTCGGCGGGCTCCGACAGCGCCGCCCCACCGATATGAGAAAGCGCAGCGACGGTATCGGGGTCGTCCATCTCTGTGGAATCTGCTGCCTTGGCCACGAGATCGAAGTCAGGTGGTCCGTCGGCGGCGCCCCAGAATTTTCTCAGCAAATTGCGCACAGTGGAAAGCGGATCATTGGAGTCGTAGGAGCGACATGCCTCCGAAAGCCACACCACATCACCGTCACTGTCATAGGTGTCGGCTATCTCATAGGAAAGCCCGGCGAGGGCCCGCCACTCCTGGAGGAGTCGCGTCTTGCCAATGCCGGCTTCAGCAATGAGAGTGGAGATCCACCCGGAGCCACCGGTAAGGGTCGTCAACAAGGAGCCCAGTGAGTCGAGTTCCGTCTCCCGGCCCACGATGGGTGAGCCCCCAGCATCTTCGACCTCGCCGACATATCGGACCACACGATGTGATGTCACCGGCAGGGACTTTCCCTTCACCTCGACCGGGCCTATCTCCTCGGTGGCGAATGCACCGGCCGTTCTCAACAGGGTTTCGTCAGTGATCTGGACGGTCCCCGGTTGAGCGGTCTGTTCCATGCGTGCCGCCACATTGATGGCGTCACCCAGGGCGGTGTATTCGACCCGAAGGTCGGAGCCCACCTCGCCAACGACTACCAGTCCGGTGTTGACGCCTACCCGAATCTGGAGGGGAATCCCCCATTCGGCTTGAACCTGGGTCGAGTAGTCGGTGATCGCTTCGAGCATCTCCAGTCCGGCTCGCAACGCCCTCACCGGGTCGTCCTCGTGCGCAATCGGGGCCCCGAAGAAAGCCAGGATCGCATCGCCACGTAGCTGGGCGAGCGTCCCCTCATATCGATAGATGGGAGCTATCAGGTGTTCGAATGCCCCATTCATGATCTCGACCCAGTCCTCCGGGTCGAACTGCTCGGCGGCGGCTGTCGAGCCAGTGACGTCGGCGAAGAGCATCGTCACTGTGCGCCGCTCGCCTTGCATCGCGTGCCCGGCTCGGGCCGATCTCATCTTGGTGAGAAGCTCTTCGGGCAGGTACCTCGACAGGTCGTCCTGGGACGCTTCCACGGCCGCATCGGGCTCTAGCGAAGATCCACAGTTGCTGCAGAACTTGTCGCCGGCCTCGGCGACGGTTCCACACACGGCACAGGTAATCCTGAGACTGGTTCCGCAGTCCGAACAGAACTTGGCATCGGCCGAGTTTGCGTGACCACAGTTAGGGCAATTCATAGAGACCTCATCTGATTTGGGTCACCGATTTCAGTCGGACGGACTCTCCGGCTCCCTCAACAAGCATATCCGTTGGCGAGGCAACACTTGCCGGAGAGGATCTGTTCTTCTGGGGGAGTGGCGAGGACCAGAGCGTGTCGCCAGCTCAGAGGCCGCTGGCGTAAGCGATCGCGATCGCTCCGGCGGAGAGGTAGGTGGAGGCGAGAAGCATGGCGAAAGCAATGGGGGTCGACCATAGTGGCTATGTCGCTATTCGCTTCTCCAACCACGCCCCGGTCAGACCGATCAGAATCAGAAAGTGAGTGCACCGGCGAACTCAAACGTCAGATAGCCCCATAGGGTGGGCGAACCTACACGAAGAGTGACTATCAGGTCTGAGCGGCCAGACGGCTTGCCAGGGTGCCGAGCATGGCCAACGCCACAGTCGGTCTCTCCTGAAGGATGGAGATCAGATCGACCTTGTCGATGATGAGGGCGAAGACGCCCTCATCGCCGGCCGTGACATCCGCCGATCGTGTCGCACCCTGCAGCAATGCCAGCTCACCAACGTGCTCACCGTTCCCGTAGCGAGCGATCTCCTTGGTGGCTCCGTCATGCTCGGCTGTCACCACTACGTCGCCCTCGATAATCACCATCATCTCGCCGCCCTCTTCGTTGACGTGATAGATCGTTTCCCCAGAGTGGTAGTTGATCTCGGTCGCCGGTATTGCAACTAATCGAAGATCCTCAGGGTCGAGACCTGAGAACATAGGGACGCGTTGTAGTGCGATGACACGGTCGACCAGATTGAGGGTGTCGATTGAGTCGGCGGGCATGGCCTCGAAGTCTGCCACGTCATCGGCAGCGGAGCCATACCCGGATGGCCGGCCCGGGGCCGGGTCGACCGTGTCATCTTCCAAGCTGCGTCTCGACAGAATGCTCAACCAAGGGTCGAAGTCCCTTGTCAAGCTCTGCAAAGCCTGGCTCTGTGTGAGTTGGGAGTCTTGAATTTCTGCGTCGAGCAGGCTGATCAGGACTCGGGATAGTGATCTATCGCCAATGGCTTCTAGCCCTTCGAGAGCTTGCGCCCTGGTCTCGACGTCCGCCGAGAAAAGTCCCCTCTCGACGACTGACATTACCTCGGTCGTCTCTTCTGTAGTCATCGCCAGTATCACCCAGTCGCACAGTGTTTGAGACCTCCTCGTAAGAACCAGTTGGAGAAATTCACTCGATAGTGACATCGGCTCGGAGCGGATTGCCGTCGCTAGATCGGCCAAAGACCTCGCTCGTGCCGCTTCGCGAGCGGCCCATGCCAGGAAGTCGTCGGTGAACCTGCCTACTGGGGTCAGCGCACGAAGAGCTACCTCCGATGCCGACACCGAACCTTCGTCGAGCACCTGAAACAGGATGTCGCGGCCTTCGTCGGTGACGGACAGGGCATCGGCGGTTACGTGTCTCACCATCATCGATGGGTCCTCCAACCCGTCCTTGAAGGAAGACGGATCCGCCCAGGTGACTCGAGCTAGACGCGTTGCTGAAACTCGAACGTCCGGATCCTCGTGTATTAGGTATGGCGCTGGATCTATCGTTGCGCTTCCTGCCGAGGCAATCTCGTCCAGCACTGCGCAGATCGTCGGTGGGTCGTTGGTTTCGAGAATCTGTTCGAGTACCACCAGACCCCTTTCGTCACCGACGACCACGGCGGCAGCAGCTCTCACTGTCGGGTCAGGGTCGTCGAGAAGGGTTGCAGCCGCGGTCCGATTGGTGTTTGTGGGATTCGCCCCAAGCATTCGCAGGACCCGCTTTCTCATCTCCGGAGACTCATCGTGGAGACCCTCTGCGGCGAGTGACGGCACCTCCTCGGGAAGAACGGCGCACATGGAATCGAACGCGGCTGCCCTGACCCCGGGGTCTTCATCGTTCATGAGCGGTGCGATCAGTTGTCCACGGTTTGAGGCCCCTGCGGATGACAGAGCCGTCACGGCCATCGTCCGCTCCTCGGGGTTGGAACTCTTCAGGTATTTGCTGAGAACCTGAATCGACTCACCACCGAACGGTGAAACCAAGCCCTCTTGTGGCGCATCGAAGACACCTACCAACCCCTTCCGCACCGCGGTTACGAGTGCCACTACGTATGCCGACTTCATCTGGAGGACGACCAGGAAAGAGCCAGCCGCGATGACCAAACCGATCAGCACGAGACCCCGCTCCCCGAGTTTGGTGGCAAAGATCAGAATCGCGCCGCCGGTGACGACCCCAATCTGCCCGGGCACGGCGGTCATGAACGAGATGACCTGCCCGCGCCTCCGACCGGTTACAACGTTGTACATCGCCGTCATCGCAGTCGCCCCGATTGCGTTGACCGCGACCCATTGCGCGCTCCGTACAAATGCAGCTGTCGTCAGGTTGAAATTTCCCAGCCAAAGGCTGAAACCTGCCACATACACAATTGGCAGAATCAGGAGAGTGACGACAATTCCCAGCCTCGCAAATAACCGGTTGATGAGGACCAGGGATACTGCAAATGTCAGTCCGGTCGCGACCGACGCGAACAGACCGAGGAATCTGGCAACTTCGGCCTCCGTGGCGTAAGAGGCTGCCACCACTTCGTTGAATGGGAACACGACCAGGAAGAAGAGAACGGAGAAGCCAAAGCTGGCAATCACGGCCAATCGCAGGAGACGACTCGACCGGATGGTCCCGAGCGCGCCGGCGAAGTCCTCCCGTATCGAGGGGGCAACACCAGTCAGGTCGGTGGTGAAGAAGCTGGAGACCCTGGCCAGCAAGAGAGCGCTGATGGACAGTCCCAAACCTTGAATGGCGAGGAGCACCTCGGTCCTGAGTAGTGAGGCGAGTGGGCCTGTCGCCAAGTTCCCGAGGATGGCGCCGGCAACTCCGGCACTGGCAAAAAGGGGATAGAGCCTCTTCGCCTGACGAGTGGTCGACGCCGCCGCTGCCGCATTCCACATGACTGTGAAAGT
>CAXMPS010000518.1:0-1340 GCA_964194995.1 uncultured Gammaproteobacteria bacterium
CGGTGAAACTCTGCCTTGGGTCCTCGAAGATATGGAGCTCGATGGCCCGGTACTGGAGATCGGGCCGGGTCCCGGTTTGGTCACCGAGGCTCTCGTGCAGTTCGGCGTCAAGGATCTCACGACACTGGAGATCGAACCCGAAGCGGCCGAGGGTCTTCGCCGGCGCTATGGAACTCGGGTGACGGTCGAGGTTGGAGACGCTGCTGACATGCCCTTCCCCAGCGCATCGTTCGCCATCGTGCTGTGCTGCACCATGCTGCACCACGTCCCCAGTCGGGAGTCCCAGGATCGGGTACTCGTCGAGTCGCGTCGTGTGCTTCGCCGGGGTGGGGTGCTGGCAGGAAGCGACAGTCGCACAAGTCTCAGCTTCCGGTTGTTTCACATCTTCGATATTCACAATCCTGTGGATCCGGATAGGTTTCCCGAGCGCCTGATCGCAGCGGGGCTCCACGATGTGTCCGTTGATCAAGTCAAGGATCGCTTCCGATTTCGTGCAGTCGCGCCGGGATGAACCACACTCAGAACTAGCGGTCGCTGAGAGTGTTGTCTCCTATCGGAGGTGGTTGTCGTGGCGAGCGAATTGGGCTACCGAGTCGTCTGATGGAACCACTCGTCTCTACGCCGCTGATGAGCAAAACCTCGACACCGAAGGGGCATCCTGGCACCAGTCTCGTCCTTGAGGGGACCCAGCATCAAGTCGATGGCTACATCGCCAACTATGTGGTGGAACGGCGCAACTATCTAATTCCTAGCCTGCTTATCGGCTACGAGGACTGCTCTTGATCGGTGCATTGCTTCCTTCTCGGAGACACGAAGACAGAGAAAGCCAGCAGCGGCGTTGGCCGCATGGGACTACGCAAGAGTGCGGCCTGCCCTCTCGCACATGACGGCATTGTTGGGCGGCCGTGAAGGCATGAAGCTTCCTGGCTGCAGTTATAACCCGACCTTGAGGGTGAGGTGATGGGCGAGATCACCACCGCCGACACCGATGTCCGATCGATTGGCTGGTTCATGTTCGGGGTTCGCTGAGGAACTCGGCGATTCGCTCCCGCACCGCGGGGATTGTCTCTTCCTCGAACCACGTGTTCTTGGTGAGCCAGTTGCGATTCCGCGGCGAAGGGTGCGGCATCACAATTCGCTCGGGGAGGTACTCACGCCAGTTGGCGACCGTCTCCGTCAGTGTCTTGGCCCGATCGGAGACGTACCGCTTCTGGGCGTATGCGCCGATGATCACGTCGAGCCGGTCGTGCGGCAATTCGGCCAGCAGCCGATCGTGCCACAACGGGGCACACTCTGGGCGCGGCGGCTTGTCGCCGGACGCGTTAGACCCCGGATAGCAG
>CAXMPS010000519.1:0-3103 GCA_964194995.1 uncultured Gammaproteobacteria bacterium
GAAGGCGGCTTCGCGCTTATCCACTGGTGTGTGAACGCATATTGCCGGTTATGCGCTAGCTGGTGCGGGGTTTCTGGATTGGCTGCCGTTCGCGCGGGTGTCAGGTCGTCTTAGATAGGTGAGGACCGTTTGGAGCGTCGATTTTGCCTTATGAGGAGAAGGTTGACTCACTTGCCGAGTTCTTCTCCGATGTCGAGCCAAAGCTACGGGGGGCCTTCACGGCAGCGTTTGGATTGGATGTGGGTCGAGAGATCTGCGCCGAGACGTCGGTCTGGATGGACATACCCCGAGATAGAGGGCTTCAAGATCTCGATAGGGCCGCTGATTGAGCTAGGTCTCGTTCTCTGTACCTGAGTTGTAGCCTCGGTAAACATGGGAGAGTTTGTGGTTCTCGCCGGTCTCGGCGGGCTCATCTTCGGCATCGTCAACCTGGTTCGTCCGTTGGGTCGCCTTCATATCGAAACGAGGGCGCAGGCGGGTGCTGCCGTGGCTGGCTCGCTGGTGGTGATGCTGATTGGTGGTGCGCTTCTCCCGTCCGAGGATGGTGATCCCGAAGCTACGGTTCCGACGTCAACCGTTTTGTCCCCTGTGCCGACCACCTCTTTGGCCTCCGCTACGACGGTGCCGGAGACCACCACTTCCAGTGTCGGTTCGTCGACGACGACGCTGGCGACTTCGACCACGTCATCGTCCACGTCGACCACTACTGGAGACGGGACCC
The DNA here is from genome assembly GCA_964194995.1 of uncultured Gammaproteobacteria bacterium. Taxonomy (GTDB): domain Bacteria; phylum Actinomycetota; class Acidimicrobiia; order Spongiisociales; family ZC4RG35; genus JACZUI01. The sequence continues at coordinate 722 of CAXMPS010000519.1, forward strand.
TTGCCCTCGACCTGCTGATGACGATCCCGGTCGAGTTGGAGACACCTGACGGGTATGACCGTGATTTGTTCCCTCATTGGTCTGATGAGGACGGTGATCGATGTGACACCCGTGAGGAAGTGTTGATCCGGGACAGCGGCGGCACTGCTGATGTGGGATCGGGTTGTGCCGTAACGACAGGACTCTGGTATTCGGTCTACGACGGTGTCTGGTTGGACCGTGCTACTCAGCTCGACGTGGACCATGTGTTGGCGTTGAAGGAGGCGTGGGATTCGGGAGCGAACGAGTGGACAACCTTCCAACGTGAGCAGTTTGCCAATGATCTTGATGATCCCCATGCGCTGATAGCTGTCTCCTCGTCGTCGAATCAGTCGAAGGGTGCTGCTGACCCGTCCAACTGGTTACCGGAGAATCCCGACGATCAGTGTCGGTACGTCGTGGCGTGGGTGATCGTCAAGGCCCGCTGGGAGCTGTCGATGGACGAAAGCGAACACGGTCGTATCCGCAACCTGTTGACCGGACCCTGTGAGGGAGCAACATTGGACGAGGGTCTACCGGTCCGTCCACCCCCTCCGATAACGACGACGACATTGCCCACCTCTACGACTGTGGTGGAAGGGGATGCGGATGTTGTGATAGCCAACATCGTTTACGACGCTCCTGGCAACGACGTCGTCTACAACGACTCCGAGTACGTGGTTCTCCGCAACACGGGCATTGGGACCGCTGACGTCGGCGGCTGGTGGCTGGTCGACGAGAAGGACCATCGGATCACGATCCCGTCCACCTACTCGATCGGACCGGGTGGTGAGTTGAGGGTGTATACCGGGCCGGGAGATTCGACGACGACGAGGTACTTCGATGGGAGGGGTCAGGCGATCTGGAACAACTCTGGTGGCGATACGGCCACCCTGTACGACGAATCAAACGGGCAGGTCGACACCTACTCCTACTCGTCCTAGTCGAGACGCAGCGGCATCCCCGTGGATTCGAATTGCTGTAGCGCCATACGTATCGCCCGATCAGGATCAGGCCCGTCCCACCCTTCATTATCCGTCTCACACCACCAGGTCGGCTGGTCGTTGTAGACAATGAGCCATCAATCAGGATGAGGCCCTGCTCGACTGCGGACCAGATGCCTTGGCGAGGTTACCGTAGACGATTGGGATACGTCTCCCCGCACATCGGGCACATGCGGCTGCGTCGGACCATGACTCCAACATAGGTCGGCAGTGGGACAGTATCGGCGGGGATTCTGTCGGTGGTTAGTGGCATGATCAGTCGCATGGGATGGAGACCTGGTGTTGAGGAGAATCTCGGCTACTACGTGTACCTGTTGGTCGACCCCCGAGACGACAAGCCCTTCTACGTGGGCAAAGGCACGGGGGAACGCTGCTTCTCCCACGTCGGCGAGGCCCACAAGACGTCAAAAGACTCGGAGGACGACTACGAGAAACTGGCCACCATCCGTGACATCGAGGACACGGGCCATGAGGTCCACATTGACATCCTCCGTCATGGGCTGACCGAGGACGAAGCGTTCCACGTCGAGTCGGCGGCCATCGAACTGCTCTCGGATCTGACTAATCAGGTGCCCGGTCATGGCACGCACCGGGTCGGACAGATGGCGGTCGACGACGTGAACGCACAGTACGGGGCGGTGGCGGTCGACTTCGACCCTTCCCACAATGTGATCCTCATCCGGTCCCGCCGGTTTAGGAAGGGCATGGGCGAAGACGCCCTGTACGAGACGACCAGAGTGTGGTGGCGGGTGGGTCCCAGAAGGCTCAAAGCCGACTACGCCATGGCTGTACATGATGGGGTGGTCCGGGCGGTGTACAAGATCGACGGCTGGGTCAAACCGACCCAGGAGGACATCGCCAAAGCCCGGAACCGGGTGGGCAGACACGGGTTCGTTGGTCACGTCGACCCGGAGATGGAAGAGCGGTACCGATTCGCCGACGTGACTTCCTTCTTGCCTCAGCAGGGAGGCAGGAACCCGATCCGGTATGTCAACTGCTGATGGGCTACAACCCCGGAGATGAGCTGGGACGGCCATGAGCCGCCTCAACGCCGCCGGTACAGTGGCTCGGACAAGAGAGCCGTGTATCGGGGCAGGGACTGCTTCGTGGATCTGTACGGAGGGTGGCAAGACACGGGCCGTCGTGACCCCTGGGCCGAGAACACGATGGTTCTCGTGTTCTCCACCACGAAAGGGCTGGCCGCGGTCGCCGTTGCCCACGCAATGTCGGCGGGCTTGTTCTCCGCTGATGACCTGGTGGCCGATCTCTGGCCTCAGTTCGGACCCGCCTACCCGCCCATTTCGGCACATATGCGCTTGCAGCGCTTCGTAGATGGACCGCCCGAGCCGGATCGAAGCTG